>JAFACP010000319.1 GCA_023425455.1 Pseudomonadota bacterium
TGACCATTGCCAGCGAAAAACAGCAAGAGCAGGCCCTCTTTCGCCACGTGATCCCGGCGGGTGAACCGTACCTGTTTGAGGTAAAAAAGGGGCAGACCCTGCGCCTGCTCGACCTCGAGGGGAACCAGGCGATAGACACCCTGTTCTATAACGCCGATAACCCGCGCGAACGCTACGATGCCCAGCGCACGCTGCGTCGCCAGAACAATGCCTATCTCACCTGCGCCAGCGTGCTGTACTCCAACCTCGGCAACCCGCTGCTGACCGTGGTCGCCGATACCTGCGGGCGTCACGATACGCTGGGGGGCGCCTGCGCGCAGGAGAGCAATACCGTGCGCTATGCCCATGACAAACGCCATATGCACAGCTGTCGCGACAATTTTCTCTGCGCCTGTCTGCACGATGGACGCCTGCAAAAGCGCGATATCGGCGCCAATATCAACTTCTTTATGAACGTGCCGGTGACGCCGCAGGGCGGGCTGACCTTTGAAGATGGCATCTCCGCACCGGGGAAATACGTCGAGCTGCGCGCCGAATGCAATGTGATTGTGCTGATCTCCAACTGCCCGCAGCTCAATAACCCCTGTAACGGCTGGAACCCGACCCCTGCCGAGGTGCTGGTATGGAACTGAAAGTCACCCGCTGGCAGCGGCTGCGCCAGTATCTCTTTCAGCTCTGTGAATGCCGCGCAGGATGCATCCTGCGGTAAACGACTTTTCCCCATGGACGACCATGCGGTGAGCCGATTTCAGGCGGGACGACCCGCCACGATTGAGCCTGACCTATGTTTACAAAACTCCTGATTGCCAACCGCGGGGCGATTGCCTGCCGCATTATGCGCACCCTGCGCGCCATGCACATTGACGGCGTGGCGGTTTACGCCGAAGCGGATATCAGCAGCCTGCACATCCGCGACGCGGACGATGCCCTGAGCCTCGGTGACGGCCCGGCGGCGAATACCTATCTCAATAGCGAAAAAATCATTGCCGCCGCCCGAGCCAGCGGCGCACAGGCTATCCATCCGGGGTACGGTTTCCTCTCGGAAAACGCCGACTTTGCCGGGGCGTGTGAGGCGGCCGGTATGGCGTTTGTCGGCCCGACGCCGGAGCAGCTGCGCCTCTTTGGCCTGAAACATACCGCCCGGGCGCTGGCGCAGGCGCAGGGGGTGCCGATGCTGGAGGGAACGGGGCTGCTGGCGGATGTCGACGATGCCCTGCAGGCGGCCGGGCGCGTTGGCTATCCGGTGATGCTGAAAAGTACCGCCGGGGGCGGCGGTATCGGGATGCGGGTCTGCTATCACGCCGCTGAACTCCGTGACGCCTGGGAGGGGGTGGTCCGGCTTGGGAAAAACAACTTCAGCGACGCCGGGGTATTTATTGAGAAGTACATCGAGCGGGCGCGCCATCTTGAGGTGCAGATCTTCGGCGACGGTTGCGGCGAGGTTATCGCCCTCGGCGTGCGTGACTGCTCGGTGCAGCGTCGCAACCAGAAGGTGCTGGAGGAGACGCCGGCACCCAATCTGCCTGCCGGTATGGAAGCGGCGCTGTGCGAGGCGGCGGTTACCCTGGGCAGGGCGGTGAACTACCGCAGCGCCGGCACCGTGGAGTTTGTCTACGACAGCGACGCGGCGCAGTTCTATTTTCTGGAGGTCAACACCCGTCTGCAGGTAGAGCACGGGGTGACGGAGCAGGTGTGGGGTGTTGACCTGGTGCGCTGGATGATTATGCTGGCGGCAGGAGAGATGCCGCCGCTGGCCACGCTGCGCGACGCTCTCGCCCCTCAGGGACACGCCATTCAGGCGCGCATCTATGCCGAAGATCCCGGCCGTCAGTTTCAGCCGTCGCCGGGGCTGCTCACCGACGTGGCGTTCCCGGCAGACGATCGTCGCGCGCTGCGTATCGACAGCTGGGTGGAGTCCGGCTGCGAGATCGCGCCGTTCTTCGACCCGATGCTGGCCAAGATCATCGCCTGGCAGCCCACGCGCGAGGCGGCGATCGGTGCGCTGCACCAGGCGCTTGGCGAGACGCGGCTCTATGGCGTGGAGACCAACCGTCTCTACCTGCAGCAGATTCTACGCTTCGCGCCGTTTGCCGCAGGGGAGCCGTGGACGCGCTGTCTGGAAGGGCTGGCGTATCAGGCGACCACCCTGGAGGTGATGAGCGCCGGAACACAAACCACGGTACAGGACTATCCGGGACGCATCGGCTACTGGGCGGTCGGTGTGCCGCCGTCGGGGCCGATGGACAGCCGGGCGCTGCGTCTCGGCAACCGTCTGCTGGGCAATGACCACACCGCCGCTGCGCTGGAAATCACCCTCAGCGGCCCGACCCTGAAGTTTAACTGCGACGCGCAGTTGGTGGTCACCGGGGCGGAGATCGCCTTACGCCTCGACGGCAAGGCGCTGGCGAACAACCAGGTGGTGACGGTTCGCGCCGGAATGACGCTGCAGATGGGCGAGATCCGCGGCGACGGCGTGCGCAGCTATCTATGCCTGCGCGGCGGGATCCTGCTGCCGGACTATCTGGGCAGCAAAAGCACCTTTACGCTCGGCCAGTTCGGCGGTCATGGCGGACGGGCGCTCCGCACCGGCGACGTACTGCACCTGACGCCCTTAACCGCGCCAGCGCCGGAGGCTGAGCTGGCACAGGCGCTGCGCACCCGGCTTGCACCGGTGCGAACCTTACGGGTGATTTACGGCCCGCACGGCGCGCCGGAATACTTTACGCCAGACTCAATGACCACCTTCTTCGCCACCGACTGGGAAGTGCATTTCAACTCCAGCCGGACGGGCGTACGCCTGATCGGTCCCAAGCCTGAGTGGGTCCGTGACAGCGGCGGTGAGGCGGGACTGCATCCGTCCAATATTCACGATAACCCCTATGCCATCGGCGCGGTGGACTTCACCGGCGATATGCCGGTGATCCTCGGCCCTGACGGGCCAAGTCTCGGCGGGTTTGTCTGCCCGGTCACCGTCATCGAGGCCGATCTTCACGCCGTCGGGCAGCTGAAAGCGGGAGATAAAGTGCGTTTTGTCGCGGTGGATATCGCCACCGCACGACGGCTGGCGCAGGGACAGGCGCGGGAGATCGCGCGGCTGGAGGCGCAGGATCTGCCGTGGCAGCCGGCAGCGCCGGACTCGCCGGTGGTACTGAGCCGTGGTGAGGGAGACAAGCGTCTGGTGGCGCGTCTCTCGGGCGATACCCACCTGCTGCTGGAGATCGGGGATCCGGAGCTGGATCTGGTGCTGCGTTTTCGCGCCCATGAGCTGATGCAGGTGCTGGAGGCGCGCGCGCTGGCGGGGGTTATCGACCTGACGCCGGGGATCCGTTCGCTGCAAATTCACTACCAGCCGGAAACGCTGCCGCTGGCGACGCTGCTGACGCTGATTGCCGGGCTATGGCAGGGCGTCTGCGAGCAGGACAATCTGCAGGTGCCGTCACGGGTAGTCTGGCTGCCGCTCTCCTGGGATGACCCGGCGTGCCAGAAAGCCATCGACAAATACATGACCACCGTGCGCCGTGACGCGCCGTGGTGCCCGAGCAACCTCGAGTTCATTCGCCGTATTAACGATCTGGCGAATGTCGATGACGTCTATAAAACGGTGTTTGATGCCCGCTACCTGGTGATGGGGCTGGGAGACGTCTATCTCGGCGCGCCGGTGGCTACGCCGCTGGATCCGCGTCACCGGCTGGTGACCACCAAGTACAACCCGGCGCGCACCTGGACGGCGGAAAACTCGGTGGGGATCGGCGGGGCCTATCTGTGCGTGTACGGCATGGAAGGGCCGGGCGGCTACCAGTTTGTCGGCCGCACCCTGCAGATGTGGAATCGCTATCACGCGGTGGAACAGTTCGGCGGTAAGCCGTGGCTGCTGCGCTTCTTCGATCAGATCCGTTTCTACCCGGTCTCTGCCGGGGAACTGCTGACCATTCGCCGTGATTTCCCGCTGGGACGTTATCCGTTACGTATTGAACAGACGACGCTTGAGCTGGCGCAATACCAGCAGTTCCTCAGCGCTGAGGCGCAGAGTATTGCCGCGTACCGCAGCCGCCAGCAGCAGGCGTTCGACGCCGAGCGCGAGCGCTGGATCGCCAGCGGGCAGGCGCATTTTGACAGCAGCGATATTCTGGCCGAAGAGGGGGATGCTGCGCCGCTGGCCCCCGGAGAGACCGGCGTGGAAAGTCCGGTCTCCGGCAACCTGTGGCAGGTGAACGTTGCCGCCGGCAGCCACGTGCGCGAAGGGGATGTGCTGGTGGTGCTGGAGTCGATGAAAATGGAGATCCCGCTGCTTGCCACGCGGGATGGGGTGGTCAGCCAGGTACGCG
>JAFACP010000347.1 GCA_023425455.1 Pseudomonadota bacterium
TCAACCACCCGATCTATGACACGCTCTCTGGCCTGGCGTGGAAAATTCCCGGCGGCGGTCGTCTGAGCGCGATGGGGTTACTGATGCTCGGCGTCGTGGTGATCGGTATTTTCCTCGCCCATCGCACCCGCTTTGGCAACCAGGTGTATGCCATCGGCGGCAGCGCCAGTTCGGCCAACCTGATGGGGATCTCGACCCGCAGCACCACCATCCGTATTTATATGCTCTCCACCGGGCTGGCAACGCTGGCGGGGATCGTCTTTTCCCTGTATACCCAGGCGGGCTACGCGCTGGCCGGCGTGGGGGTGGAGCTGGACGCCATTGCCTCGGTGGTGATTGGCGGCACTCTGCTGAGCGGCGGGGTAGGCACGGTGCTGGGAACGCTGTTCGGCGTGGCGATTCAGGGGCTGATTCAGACCTACATCAACTTTGACGGCACCCTCAGCTCGTGGTGGACGAAGATTGCTATCGGCATTTTGCTGTTTATTTTTATCGCCCTGCAGCGGGGGCTGACGGTGCTCTGGGAGAACCGGCAAAGCTCGCCGGTGGCGCGTATCAGCACTTCTGTAACATCATCAACCACAAAGTGATAACACACTGAATTTGCTTAAAGTCTAAACATTTTCCGGTAGCGGCCGATACTCTTTTTTTATGCCCAGAAATATCTCGCTACCGGAAATAACATCATGCTGAAAACGCTATCGATTCGTACCGGCTTGCTTTCTTTACTGGCCGTTATGACCCTTCTGCTGCTGCTCGTCAGCGGCATTGGCATTTATGCCCTCACACAGAGCTCCTCCTCCCTTCAGCGCATCAACCACCTTCAGGGTGAGCAGATGGTGCAGCTTAACACGGGCTATACGCTGATCCTGCGCGCGCGTAACGAAGCGGGTCAGGCCGTCCGCCTGATGGAGATCGGCATGCTGGACGATGCGGCGAAATCGGTGAAAACCATTAATCAGGAGGTCGCGCTGGCGCAAAAAACGCTGAAGCAGGTGATTGCCGGCGGGGTTGCCGATGAGCAGGGACAACAGCTGCTGAATAAGGTGGCGGCGAGCCTGGCGGCCTACAACCAGAAAGGGATCGACCCGATGCTGGCGGCCCTCAACGAACAGAGCGCCGACAACTACTACGATCTGCTGGAAAACGCGCTGATCCCGGTGGCGAATCAGTTTGATAACGATATGCAGGCGTTCCAGAAGTGGAGCGAGGCGCGCGGCAGGGCGGAAGTCAGCGCCGTGCAGGCAAGCAAAACGCGGGTGCTGATCCTGATTGTTGTCGCCGCGCTGCTGACCGCGGGGATCATTGTGCTGGCGTGGCTGGTGCTGCGTCATATGCTGCTGAAGCCGCTGTCTGACTCCATCGCCCAGCTCGAGCATGTGGCGGCAGGCGACTTAACCCACGCCCTGGATGCGCCCGCCAGCCAGGAGTTTAATCGTCTGAACGCCGCAATCGAGGAGATGCGCCAGTCGCTGATGAACTCGGTACTGCGGGTCCGCGACGCCAGCTCGCAAATTGATACCGGCAGCCGCGAGCTGACGACCGGGAACATGGATCTTGCCCAGCGCACGGAGTCCACGGCCACCTCGCTTGAGCAGACGGCGGCGAGCATGGAAGAGATCACCGCCACGGTGAAACTCAACGCTGATAACGCCGAGCAGGCGCACCAGCTGGCGAAATCCGTATCCGATACCGCCGACCACGGCAGCGAAATGGTCTGCTATGTGATTGAGAAGATGCGCGATATTTCCGGCAGTTCGACGCGTATTGCCGACATTCTTAGTGTTATTGACGGCATTGCTTTCCAGACCAACATTTTGGCGCTGAACGCCTCGGTGGAGGCGGCGCGGGCAGGCGAGCAGGGGCGCGGCTTTGCCGTCGTCGCCGGAGAAGTGCGTAACCTCGCCAGCCGAAGCGCGGAAGCGGCAAAAGAGATCCGCACGCTTATCAGCGATTCGCAAACCCACGTCAGTGAGGGGAGTGAGCTGGCCCAGCAGGCCGGTGAGACGATGGATGAGATTGCAACCGAAGTGCTGCGCATGACCAAACTGATGCGCGAAATCGCGACCGCCTCTCAGGAGCAGAGTCGGGGCATTGAGCAGGTGAATATCGCGGTCAATCAGATGGACGAGACCGCGCAGCAAAACGCGGCGCTGGTGCAACAATCCTCGGCGGCAACCCGTTCGCTGGAGGCGCAGTCGCGCGAGCTGATGGAAGCCATGTCATCGTTTAAGCTTCAGGCACAGAACGCCTGAGAACAAAACGGGGAGCCTGGCGGCTCCCCTGAGAGAGAATTACGCGTCCGGGAACTCACGGATAAAACGTTCCACGTCCTCAACCATATGGTTGTTTCCGACGAAGAATGAACGGCGCTGATGCAGACTTTCCGGCACGATATCCAGAATACGCTCTTTGCCGTCGCTGGCCTTGCCGCCGGCCTGCTCGGCCAGGAACGCCATCGGGTTGCACTCATACAGCAGACGCAGCTTACCGTCCGGGTGGCTCGCGGTGCTTGGGTAGAGATAAATCCCCCCTTTCAGCAGATTACGGTGGAAGTCCGCCACCAGTGAGCCGATGTAGCGCGAGGTATAGGGGCGCTGGGTCGATTTATCCTCTTCCTGGCAGAACTTAATGTACTTCTTCACCCCGTTCGGGAATTTAATGTAGTTGCCTTCATTGATGGAGTACGTATTGCCCTTCTCCGGGAAGCGCATCCGCTCCTGGCACAGGCAGAAGACGCCCAGTGACGGATCGTAGGTGAAGGCGTGGACGCCGCAGCCGGTGGTGTACACCAGCATGGTGGATGACCCATAGACCACGTAACCGGCCGCCACCTGATTGCTGCCAGGCTGCAGGAAATCCTCTTCGGTTACCGGCGTGCCGACAGGCGTGACGCGGCGATAGATGGAGAAAATAGTGCCCACAGAGACGTTAACGTCGATGTTGGAGGAGCCATCCAGCGGGTCCATCAGAACAACGTATTTCGCGTGTTCACAGCCTTCGAAAACGACAATTTCATCTTCTTCTTCGGAGGCGATACCCGCCACGATGTCGCGCGCGCGCAGTGCTGCTTTCAGTTTTTCATTGGCGAACAGATCGAGTTTTTGCTGCACCTCGCCCTGAACGTTTTCGGCACCGCTGGCACCCAGGATATCGACCAGACCGGCCTTGTTGATATCGCGGTGGATGATCTTGGCGCCCAGCTTTATTGCCGACAACAACGCAGTGAGCTCACCTGTAGCATGAGAGAACTCGTGCTGCTTCTCGACAATAAATTCACCTAACGTTTTCATAACACTTTCCCTGCATCTTATGTTGAGTAAAGCGATCGTATGTTGAGTAAAACGGCTGACGTCCAACAATCTTAACAAACATTCAAATATTAGCGCAGAGGTGAATCGCGCCAGCAAAATACGGATTTACCTGAAATGCGTTTCCCAGGCGATGACATCTGAGTAAAATGTGCGCCACATTGAAGAAGGATAGTGACGTATGCGCATTCATATATTGGGGATTTGTGGCACTTTCATGGGTGGACTGGCTATGCTGGCGCGCTCGCTGGGCCATGAAGTGACGGGTTCGGACGCCAATGTGTATCCGCCGATGAGCACGCTTCTGGAGAAGCAGGGGATTGCCCTTATTCAGGGCTATGACGCCAGCCAGCTCGATCCACAGCCGGATCTGGTGATCATCGGCAATGCCATGACCCGGGGAAATCCGTGCGTTGAGGCGGTGCTGGAACGTAATATTCCGTACATGTCTGGCCCGCAGTGGCTGCATGATTTCGTGCTGCGCGACCGTTGGGTGCTGGCTGTGGCCGGTACGCACGGCAAGACGACCACCGCCGGGATGGCCACCTGGATCCTCGAAGCCTGTGGCTACAAGCCAGGCTTTGTGATTGGCGGCGTGCCGGGCAATTTTGAGGTCTCCGCGCGCCTCGGCGACAGCCCATTCTTTGTTATCGAAGCCGACGAATACGACTGTGCCTTCTTCGACAAGCGTTCCAAGTTCGTGCATTACTGCCCGCGGACGCTGATCCTCAACAACCTGGAGTTCGATCACGCGGATATCTTCGACGATCTGAAAGCCATTCAGAAGCAGTTCCACCACCTGGTGCGCAT
>JAFACP010000434.1 GCA_023425455.1 Pseudomonadota bacterium
TGATTGTCACCTCCGGTACGGCGGTTGCCAACCTGTACCCGGCGATCATCGAGGCCGGGCTAACCGGTGAGAAGCTGGTGGTTCTCACCGCCGATCGCCCACCGGAGCTTATCGACTGCGGCGCGAATCAGGCCATTCGCCAGCCGGGGATTTTCGCCTCGCACCCTTCAGAAACGGTATCACTACCTCGGCCGACGCAGGATATTCCGGCGAGCTGGCTGGTTTCGACGCTGGATCACGCCATGGCCTCCCTGCGCGGCGGCGCGGTGCATATTAACTGTCCGTTTGCCGAACCCTTGTATGGCGAAATGGACGAAACCGGCCGCGCATGGCAGCAGTCGCTTGGTGACTGGTGGCAGAGCGATGCGCCGTGGCTGCGTGAGCAAACCCATCTGCAAAGCGCGCAACAGCGTGACTGGTTTTTCTGGCGGCAAAAGCGCGGGGTTGTGGTGGCCGGGCGGATGCGTCCCGCCGAAGGTAAACGGGTGGCGGAGTGGGCGAAGACCCTCGGCTGGCCGCTGATTGGCGACGTTCTGTCCCAGACCGGTCAGCCGCTGCCGTGTGCCGACCTGTGGCTGGGCAACGCGAAGGCGGTAACGGAGCTGGCCGGGGCACAGATTGTGGTCCAGATTGGCGCGAGCCTGACCGGCAAACGCCTTCTCCAGTGGCAGGCAACCTGCCAGCCGGACGAGTACTGGCTGGTGGACCCGCTGGAAGGTCGGCTCGACCCGGCGCACCACCGTGGTCGCCGCCTGGTCAGTGACATCGATAGCTGGCTGGCACAGCATCCGGCTGAAAAGCGCCAGCCCTGGGCGACGACGATCCCGGCACTGTCTCGCCAGGCGTGGGCGCTGACCAAAGCCGGGAGCGAAGGTTTTGGTGAAGCAGAGCTGGCGCACCGTATTGCGCAGTATCTGCCGGAGCAAGGGCAGCTGTTTGTCGGCAACAGCCTGGTGGTGCGGCTGATTGATGCGTTTTCACAGCTACCGGCGGGCTACCCGGTATACAGCAACCGTGGTGCCAGCGGTATTGATGGCCTGATTTCGACGGCGGCGGGGGTGCAGCGTGCCAGCGCGAAATCGACGCTGGCGATAGTGGGCGATCTCTCAGCCCTGTACGATCTCAATGCCCTGGCGTTACTGCGTCAGGCTCCGGCGCCCTTTGTGCTGATTGTGGTCAACAACAACGGCGGGCAGATCTTCTCCCTGCTGCCGACGCCACAAAGCGAACGCGAGCGCTTCTACCTGATGCCGCAGAACGTGCAGTTTGAGCACGCGGCGGCCATGTTCAGCCTGAAATATCACCGCCCGGAAAGCTGGGCCGATCTTGAGACGGCCCTGAGTAGCGCCTGGCGTCAGCCGGGTGCCACGCTGATTGAGCTGGTAGTGAACGACGCCGACGGCGCACAGCGGCTGCAAAACCTGCTGGCACAGGTGAGCCAGCTGTGATCCTGAGCGGCGTGCAGCAGAGCGGAAAGCCTGGCTATCCCTGGCTGGTCTTTCTGCACGGTTTTTCCGGCGACCACCGCGAATGGCAGGCGGTGGGAGCGTCTCTCGGCGACTATTCCCGGCTGTACCTGGATTTGCCTGGCCATGGCGGCAGCGCAGCGGTGGCGGTAAGTGGCTTTGATGAGGTGAGCGATCTGCTCGCCCGCACCCTTCATAGTTACAACATACTTAACTACTGGCTGGTGGGGTACTCCCTCGGCGGCCGGATTGCGATGTTTCATGCCTGCCAGCGGCCGACAGGGCTGCGCGGGGTGGTCATTGAAGGGGGACATCCGGGGTTAACGGACGATGACGCCCGCGAGGCGCGCGGTCGCGCCGACCGCCACTGGGCGACGCGGTTTCGCGGCGAAGCGCCCGACAGCGTCTTTGCCGACTGGTACCGGCAGCCCGTGTTTTCTTCCCTTACTGCGGCACAGCGTCGTGCGCTGGTCGCGTTGCGTCGTCACAACGACGGCGCGCGGCTGGCGGACATGCTTGAGGCGACATCGCTTGCGGTACAGCCCGATCTCCGGGCGGCGCTCAGCGCGAGCCCAATACCGTGTGACTATTTGTACGGCGAACGCGATGCAAAATTTGCGGCTATCGCCCGTGAACTGGCTGGCACACACTACGTTATTCCTCATGCCGGACACAACGCCCACCGGGAGAACCCCGGCGCGGTCGCCGCGTGTCTGGCTCAGATACTGCGTCTTCGAATAAAGGACTCTCTATGATCTACCCTGATGAACACATGCTCTACGCACCGGTTGAGTGGCAGGACTGCTCTGAAGGCTACACCGACATTCGTTACCATAAATCCGCCGACGGCATTGCCAAAATCACCATCAATCGTCCCCAGGTGCGCAACGCCTTCCGCCCGCTGACCGTGAAAGAGATGATCGACGCGCTGGCGGATGCACGCTATGACGACGCCATCGGAGCGATCGTGCTGACCGGGGAAGGGGAGAAGGCGTTCTGCGCCGGCGGCGACCAAAAAGTTCGCGGCGATTATGGCGGATATCAGGATGACTCCGGCGTTCATCACCTGAATGTGCTCGATTTCCAGCGCCAGATCCGGACCTGTCCAAAACCGGTTGTGGCGATGGTGGCCGGATATTCCATCGGCGGCGGTCATGTGCTGCACATGATGTGCGACCTGACGATTGCGGCGGAGAATGCCATTTTCGGCCAGACCGGCCCGAAAGTTGGCTCGTTTGACGGCGGCTGGGGCGCATCCTATATGGCGCGTATCGTCGGCCAGAAGAAAGCCCGTGAAATCTGGTTCCTGTGCCGTCAGTACAACGCTCAGGACGCGCTGGAGATGGGGCTGGTCAATACCGTGGTGCCGATTGCCGATCTCGAAAAAGAGACCGTACGCTGGTGTCGCGAGATGCTGCAGAACAGCCCAATGGCGCTGCGTTGCCTGAAAGCGGCCCTCAACGCCGACTGCGACGGCCAGGCCGGTCTGCAGGAGCTGGCGGGGAATGCCACGATGCTGTTCTACATGACCGAAGAGGGTCAGGAAGGGCGCAACGCGTTTAACGAAAAACGCCAGCCGGACTTCAGCAAATACAAACGGAACCCGTAATGCGTCGCGCCCAGGTTTACCGCTGGCAGATCCCCATGGATGCGGGCGTGGTGCTGCGTGAACGGCGGCTAAAAACCCGTGATGGCCTGTTTGTGCATCTGCAGCAGGACGAGCGGGAAGGCTGGGGCGAAATAGCGCCTCTGCCGGGCTTTAGCCAGGAGTCGCTGGAGGAGGCGCAATCTGCGCTGCTGGCGTGGGTGGACGCGTGGCGTAAGGGCACCTCTGTGCCGCTTAACGTACCTCCTTGTGTGGCCTTCGGTATCAGCTGCGCGCTGGCGGAGCTCGACGGCAGTTTACCTGATGCGGCGAACTACCGCGCCGCGCCGCTGTGCACCGGCGATCCCGATGAGCTGTTCGCGCTGCTCTCCACCATGCCGGGTGAAAAGGTGGCGAAAATAAAAGTCGGCCTCTACGAGGCAGTGCGCGACGGGATGGTGGCTAACCTGCTGCTGGAAGCGATCCCCGATCTGCACCTGCGTCTCGATGCCAATCGCGCCTGGACGCCGCTGAAGGCGCAGCAGTTCGCGAAATACGTTAACCCGGCCTGCCGCGAACGTATCGCTTTTCTGGAAGAGCCCTGTAAAACCCGCGACGACTCGCGGGCCTTTGCCCGGGAAACGGGCATTGCGATCGCCTGGGATGAGAGCCTGCGCGAGGCCGGGTTCCGCTTTGAGGCGGAGCCCGGCGTGCGTGCGGTGGTGATCAAGCCAACCCTGACGGGCAGTCTTGCGAAGGTGAGGGAGCAGGTTACGGCGGCCCATGCGGTGGGGCTGACGGCGGTGATCAGCTCGTCCATTGAATCGAGCCTCGGGCTGACCCAGCTGGCGCGGATTGCCGCCTGGTTAACGCCGGACACTCTGCCAGGCCTTGATACGCTGAACCTGATGCAGGCGCAGCTGCTCCGCCGCTGGCCGCAGAGCACGCTGCCGTGTCTGGACGTCGGGGCGCTGGAGCCGGTGCAATGAGTTTCGCCGACTGGCCGTGGCGCCACTGGCGGGCGCACCATGCCGATAAACCTGCCCTGCGCTTAGGGGCGGTCACGCTCAGCTGGCAGCAGCTGTGTGAACGCATCGACGCGCTGGCGACCGGATTTCATCGTCAGGGCGTGCAGGCGGGCGACGGCGTCGCGGTGCTTGCCCATAATTATCCGCAGACGCTGCTGGCGTGGCTTGCGCTGCTGCAGTGTGGCGCGCGAATTCTGCCACTCAATCCGCAGCTGCCGCCTTCGCTGCTGACAACGCTGTTGCCACAGATGACGCTGCGGTTTGCGCTGATGCTGGATGGGACGCTGGACGGTATCTCCCCGCTCAGCCTGGGGGCGGCAGCGGGGGAGCACGCGGTGGACTGGCGCGAGGGGCGTCTGGCGACCATGACCCTGACCTCCGGCTCCAGCGGCCTGCCGAAGGCGGCAGTTCATACCTGTGGGGCGCATCTTGCCAGCGCGGAAGGGGTACTGGCGCTGATGCCCTATGGCGCGGATGACGACTGGCTGCTGTCGCTGCCGCTGTTCCATGTCTCCGGTCAGGGCATTTTGTGGCGCTGGCTGCGGGCGGGCGAGCGCTTAACGGTGCGGGAAAAACAGCCGCTTGAACAGGCGCTGCAGGGGTGTACGCACGCCTCGCTGGTGCCGACGCAGCTCTGGCGTCTGCTTAACCCGCCGTCGCGCATCGCGCTGAAAGCCGTATTGCTCGGCGGCGCGGCTATTCCGGTTGCGCTGGCGCAACAGGCGAAAGCGCACGGGGTCCGGACCTTCTGCGGCTATGGCCTGACGGAGTTTGCCTCGACGGTATGTGCGAAAGAGGCGGACGGCGAAGCGGATGTTGGCGTGGCGCTGCCGGGGCGTGAGGTGCGGGTGGTTGGCGAAGAGATCTGGCTCAGGGCGCAGAGCATGGCGGCGGGGTACTGGCGCGACGGAACGTTGCAGCCCCTGCTCAACGCGCAGGGGTGGTTTGCGACCCGCGATCGCGGTGAGCTGCGTAATGGCCGGCTGACGGTGCTTGGGCGAATGGATAATCTGTTTTTCAGCGGTGGCGAAGGGATCCAGCCGGAAGCGGTGGAGCGGGTCATTGTCACGCATCCGCAGATCCGCCAGGCGTTTATCGTACCGCTTGATGACCCGGAGTTTGGCCAGCGGCCGGTGGCGATTGTGGAGTGTGAACCCGGCGCCGATATCACCCTGTTTGCCGACTGGGCGAAAGACAGGCTGGCGGGGTTTCAGCAGCCGGTGCGCTGGTTGCCGCTGCCAGCAGAGCTGAAAAAAGGCGGGATAAAGATCTCCCGCCATGCGTTGAAACAGTGGTTGACGCGCTTACCGGTCAGCTGACGTCGGGCTGAGCCTTGCGATGGCGTCGGCGCATCAGGCGCAGTACCGGCGGTACAACGATGACGGTGATCGCCATGACCAGCAGCACCTTCGCGACGCCGCTTTCCCACAAAATCGACAGATTGCCGTTGCTGATCGACAAGGCGCGGCGCAGGTTCTGCTCCAGCATCTCGCCCAGCACGAAGCCCAAAATCAGCGGCGACATCGGGAAGTGCATTTTGCGCAAGATATAGCCCAGCACCCCCAGCAGCACCATCAGCACCAGATCAAACGTCGTGCTGTGTACCGCATACACCCCAACGGCGGAGACGGCGGCAATGGTCGGCACCAGGAACCACAGCGGGATCGTCAGCATGCGGGTGAACAGGCCGATCAGCGGTATGTTCATGATAAGCAGGATGACGTTGGCGATCAGCAGCGCGGCGATAAGCCCCCAGACAATATCTGGCTGCTCGGTAAACATCGCCGGGCCCGGCGTGATGTTATACAGCGTCAGCGCGCCCATCATCACCGCCGTGGTGCCGGAGCCCGGTACGCCGAGGGTCAGCATGGGAATAAAGGAGCCGCAGGCTGAGGCGTTATTCGCCGCCTCCGGTGCCGCTACGCCGCGGATATCCCCTTTGCCGAAGCTGTCGCTGTTACCGCTCAGCTTTTTCTCGGTCATGTAGGTGATGGCGCTGGCGATGGTGGCCCCTGCGCCGGGCAGGATGCCGACGAAGAAACCGATCACTGAAGAGCGTAACGTGGTGCCAATGCACTGCGCCCCCTCTCTGGCATTAAAGAGCATCCGTCCGGTTTTGCGCACCAGCGTCTGCCCGCTGCTGGTATGTTCCAGCATTAATAAGATTTCCGATACAGAGAACAGGCCAATCACGACGACGATAAACTGCACGCCGTCGGACAGGTGAACGCTGTCGAAGGTAAAGCGATAAACCCCGGTGTTGGCATCCACGCCGACGGTGGCCAGACTTAAGCCAATCAGCGCAGACAAAAACGACTTCAGCGGGTTTTGCGCCATCATGCTGCCCAGACAGGCAATGGCGAAAACCATCAGTGCAAAATACTCTGCCGGACCGAACGCCAGTGACCACTGCGCCAGCGCCGGAGCGAACAGAATGATCCCGCCGATGGCGATCAGCGACCCGCAAAATGAGCTGACCGCAGAGATGGACAGCGCCACGCCGCCCCGTCCCTGCCGCGCCATGGGGTAACCGTCCAGCGCCGTCATGATGGCGGCGGCGTCTCCCGGCACGTTGAGCAGAATCGACGAGATACGGCCGCCGTATTCGCAGCCGATATAGACCGTGGCCAGCAGGATCAGCGCCGACTCGGCAGGCAGGTGTAACGCAAACGCCAGCGGCAGCAAAATAGCGACGCCATTAATCGGCCCGAGGCCCGGCAGCAGGCCGACAATCGTCCCGACGAAACAGCCCACCAGGGCGATAACCAGGTTTTCCGGGGTCATTGCCACCGCAAACCCCTGTGAGAGGTAGATCCAGGTATCCATCATGTGCTCCGTCAGTTCAGCCAGACGCCGAGGGGTAAAGTCACATCCAGCAGGCGGTCAAAGGCGTACCAGAGGACCAGCCCCAGTACCGCGCCGGAGATCCCGGCCGCGGGCAGCGTGGCGTTAAATAACAAGCCGATAACCGTTGTCAGAATGGCTGTTGCAATCGGAAAGCCGAGCCACTCAAAGCCCCAGGCGTACATCAGCAGGATGATGACCATCACCAGCAGGCGCTGCAGCGTGCGACGCGGCGGCCACTCGACGGTGTCCGGGTGACGCAGCAGCATAGCCAGCGAGCAGAGCAACATCAGCCCGACAATGCCCAGCGGAAACGGGCGGGGGCCTACGGGTTCATAGGTGTAGGCGCTGTGGATCTGCCAGGCAACGCACAGTCCGCCAATGCAGAGCAGCAGCCATATCCCGGCAAAAATACGATCGCTCATATCCACTCCTGGTTATTTGGCCAGACCAAAGGCTTTTGCCTTTTCGCGATAGTCGTTCACCTGCTTTTTGACATAGTCATCAAGCTGCTTGCCGTTGAGATTGAACTCAAACAGGCCGCGCATTTCGCGCTGCTTTTTGAACTCTTCGGTCTGCTGCAGGGTGTTAAAGGCATCGACCCACCACTGGTATTCGGCGTCGCTCACCTTAGGACCCACGTAGAAGCCGCGGATAATAGGCCAGACCAGGTTATAACCTTGCTCTTTGGCGGTGGGCACATTTGCCAGCTGCCCCGGCAGACGACCGTCAGCGAAGACCGCCAGCACGCGGATTTTATCGCCGTTGAGGTAAGGCACCATTTCGCTGAGATCGCCCGATACCGCCTGAACATGGTTGCCCATCAGCGCCGTCACCGGTTCGCCGCCGCCCTCAAACGCCACGTAACGCATTTTGTGCGGGTCGACCTTTGCCTGCTCCGCCAGCAGCGCGGCTTTCATCCAGTCCTGGCTGCCGATGGAGGCCCCGGCGCCAATCACCACGCTGTTAGGATCTTTTTCCATTGCGGTCAGCAGATCCTTCAGGGATTTCCACGGAGAGTCGGCGCGAACCGCTATCATGCCGTAGTCGGTGCCGACGGTGGCCAGCCAGCGCACGTCGTCCACGCCGTAGCGGCCAAATTTACCCTGTGACAGGTTGAGCAATGAGCCGCCGGAAAAGGCGACCACGGTTCCCGCTTCGGCAGGGCGCTGGGCCACAATTGCGTTATAGGCCACGGCGCCCACGCCACCGGGCATGTAGGTTACGCGCATCGGTTTTTCGATAGCGCCGGTCTCCAGCAGGCTCACCTGAATGAGCTTACAGGTCAGATCAAAACCACCGCCCGGTTTGGCCGGGGCGATACACTCGGTGCGGGACGGGGTCTCCTGTGCCTGCACGACAGAGGTACTCATCATTAAAACACTTGCCGCAAGGGCAGAAAGTAATTGTTTTTTCATTAGTTATCCTCACGCCGGAAAATCCGGGGGTACGGGTAGATGTCTTTTTTTTGATTATGTGAACCACCTTGTAGCGGTTCCGTTGCGTGATTGTTAAAACAATAACCTTTCATTTCCCTTTCATTGCGACACCAACTTTACAGGATGTGACATGCGTCTCTTACTGGCGGAAGATAATCGTGAGCTGGCTCACTGGCTGGAGAAAGCGCTGGTACAGGGCGGCTTTGCCGTGGATTGCGTCGCGGACGGGCGCGCGGCTGACCACCTGCTGCAGGGTGAAAGCTACGCGGTGGCGATTCTGGATATTGGCATGCCGGGCTTTGACGGGCTGGAGGTGGTGCAGCGTCTGCGAAAACGCGGACAGACCCTGCCGGTGCTGTTTCTTACCGCGCGAAGCAACGTGGCGGACAGGGTCAAAGGGCTGAATGCCGGGGCCGACGACTATCTGCCGAAACCGTTTGAGCTTGAGGAGCTGGATGCCCGTCTGCGCGCCTTACTGCGCCGCAGCGAAGGCCGTACGCCGGAGCGGACGCGGCTGGGGGATCTGGAGCTGGACGACGACGGCTTCTTCCTGCTGCACGAGCGACCGCTGTCGCTGACGCCGCGTGAGCTGTCGCTGCTGAAGGTGCTGATGCATCGCCGGACGCGGCCTGTCTCCCGGCAGCAGCTGTTTGACCAGGTCTTCAGCCTGAATGACGACGTCAGCCCGGAGAGTATCGATCTCTATATCCATCGGCTGCGCAAAAAGCTGGCCGACAGCAGCGTGCGCATCACCACCCTGCGCGGGCTGGGCTATGTGCTGGAGTGTGGCGATGACGTGGGCTAAGCCGCAGTCGCTGTATCTGCAGCTGATGCTGTTTCTGGGGCTGCCGTTACTGCTGCTGTGGGGGTTGTCGGCGTTTAACAGCTACGTGAGCGCCCTGCAGGCTGCGACGCTGGCCTATGACCGCACCTTGCTCTCCTCTGCACGTACGGTTTCCGAACGGCTGGAGGTGCACAAGGGGAAGCTGCAGGTGAATGTCCCCTGGGTGGTGCTCGACAGTTTTGAACTCAATATGAATGACCGGCTGTATTACAAAGTGGTCGATCCTGACGGACGGGTGATCTCCGGCTACGACGATTTACCCCCCATGCCGCCCTCGACCTCCCGCACCACGCTCTACCCGGCGCTGGCCTGGTTTTATCACACCGAGTATCGCGGCCAGGCGATCCGCGTGGCACGCCTGCTGCAG
>JAFACP010000460.1 GCA_023425455.1 Pseudomonadota bacterium
CAGGTATGGTCTTTTTGGTCAGTGATGAAGTAAAGCCTAAGAGCGGTGGCCCTCGCATGATTGTCACCGGCTACTCCAGCGGTATGGTGGAGTGTCGGTGGTATGACGGTTATGGTATCAAGCGGGAGGCCTTCCGTGAGGACGAGCTGCAGCCGGACGGGCGACAGCAGCGCGATAAGGCGTAATCACATAACGCCCGGCAGCGCCGGGCGTTATGACTCGCAGCGACAAAGCGATCCCGGCGGTGCAGGCCATGCCTGACGGGAGGCGGCAATCAGGGAGTGTGTGTGCAGCGCGATACTTTTGTGGTCAGGCGATCGTTTTGGCAGTGGCTGCAAAAACGCAGTAATCCCGCCCGGATTGTGAATCTCTGTTTTCTGGTCGTTTTTCTCTTCTCCACGCTGCTGACCTGGCGTGAGGTCGTGGTGCTGGAGGGGGCGTATATCTCCAGCCAGCGTAACCATCTGGAAACCGTCGCTAACGGGCTCGACAGGCAGCTCCAGTTCAGCGTCGATAAACTGCTTTTTTTCCGCCACAGCATGCGCGATGCGCTACAGACGCCACTTGCCTTCGACGTTCTGAAAGGGGCGATCGCGCGTTTTGAGCAGGTCCGTCATAGCGCCACATGGCAACTGGCGGTGGATAAGGATCCCACGCTGCCGCTAAACGGCGTCTCTGACCAGTTTGTCAAAAAGACCCACCTGCTGAACCGGGAAGACGAGCGGTTGAATAACGAGCTGTCGGCGGCGCTTGAGGTGGGGTATTTGCTGCGTCTGGCCTCCTCGACGCCGAAGCGGGAAGAGCGTGAAATCTATGTCTCCCGCGCGGGGTTCTATCTCACAACCGACACCGCCGGGCAGGTGGACGGTATCGCCACGCGCTACTATCAGCTGGTGACGCAGCCCTGGTTCACCCTGCAGTCGGAGCGCAGCAATCGCGCTCGCGGCGTGCGCTGGTTTATCTCCCCGCCGTCGGCGTTCACCGGCAATGCGCCGACAATTACCGCCAGCGTCCCGGTCTATTACCAGCACTACTGGTATGGCGTGGTGGCGATGGATTTCTCCTTTGCTACGATGAAACGCTTCCTGCTGGATGCGATGGACGATCACACCCAGGGTGAGTACCAGCTGTACGATACCCGGCTCAATGTGATCGCCACGACGGCGTCGACGGCCCAGGCGACGAACCAGTTTGACGAGCGTGAAATGGCGCAGGTCGCCCATGCGATCGAAAGCGACACGCGCGGCGGGCTGCGTCTGGGAAGCCGCTTTATCTCCTGGTCGCGGCTGGATCACTTCGATGGCGTGGTTTTGCGGGTCCATACCCTGCAGGAGGGCGTGCGGGGGGACTTCGGCAGCATCAGCATCGTTCTGACGCTGCTGTGGGCGCTGTTTACCGGCATGCTGCTGATCTCCTGGCTGGTGATCCGCCGGATGGTCAGCAATATGTACACGTTGCAGAATACGCTGCAGTGGCAGGCCTGGCACGATCCGCTGACGCGGCTGAATAATCGCGGGGCGCTGTTTGAGCGGGCAAAAATTCTGGCCGCGCAGTGCCAGCAGCAGGGGCTGCCGCTGTCGGTGATCCAGATCGACCTCGACCACTTCAAGCGCATTAACGACCGTTTCGGGCATCAGGCCGGGGACAAAGTGCTGTCGCATGCGGCAGGGCTGATTGCCAGCGGATTGCGAACGAACGATGTTGCAGGTCGCGTGGGCGGCGAGGAGTTCTGCGTGGTGCTGCCGGGCATCAGCCTGCCGGAGGCGACGGAGATTGCGCAACGTATTCGCACGCGCATTAACAGCAAAGAGATCCTCGTCAGGAAGAGCACTACCCTGCGCATCAGTGCATCGCTCGGCGTGAGCTGCGCCCATGAGAAAGGCAATTACGACTTTGAACAGCTGCAGTCGATTGCCGACGCGCGGCTGTATCTGGCTAAACAGAGCGGGCGTAATCAGGTGTGCTGGCAGGATCCGCCGAAGAGGTGATCCAGACCCTCATGCCAGCCCGCAGGGCCGGCCAGCTGAGTACGGTAGAGCCGGTCGGGGTGGGTGTTCTTCACCGTCACCCCCTGGCGGTTAATGCCTTTCACGATCACCGCATAGTCAACGCTGTCGAGCAGCGGGGCGTCGTTCGGACCATCTCCCAGCCCAACAGTAATATATGCCTGATTCAGCCGGGTGCAGTACTCGCGGGTTATCAGGTTGACGGCGATATCTTTTCCGCAGCGCGCATCCAGGATGTGCCAGAAACGCGCCCCCTGGACACACTTGAGCCCCTCAGCGGCAAGCGCCGTCTCAAAGTGCGCCATCTTTGCGTCGCTGTCGCGCCAGATAAGCGTGACAGACGCCTCATGACGGCGCGCCAGCGCGGCGCGGTCGCGGGGGAGCCCGGTCCAGTCGCTCACCACGCGGTCATCTACATCATCAACGCTGGTGAATTTGTAACCCGCCAGCAGGCGCAGGCGGTTGACAGCATCCCTGATGGTCTGGTGCGGGAGGCCTAAGATCTGCCGTGAGGCACCCCAGCGCAGGTCGGGCTGGAGAACCGCGCCGTTTTCGGCGATAAACGGCAGCCCGTGGAGACCAAGATCGCGCTGGATAACCCGCGTCTCTGCCGCCGTTTTGCTGCTGCAGACGATAAGCGGGATCTGCGCATCCTGCAGTTTCGTCAGCCAGGGGAGGGCGGGTCGCCAGGCGTAGGTATGGATATCCAGCAGCGTACCGTCGAGGTCGCTGAAGATCAGCAGCGGGTCGCGCAGTGAAGGCATAACATCTCCTGATAAGTGCGACTAAGAATATTCCTAAAAATGGGCAGGGTGATCGCCAGCGAGGCAATGGAACCGATCCCGCAGAGCCAGCGCACGGCGCAGCCTGCTATTCATAACTGAAATCGCAGCGAGGAAATTCCACATTCACGTGAAGAATATTTCCTTGTCATACAAAAATAGCGAGGATAATGTTGTTGGTACATCAGATTTCCTGGTGTAACGAATTTCAAGTGCTTCTTGCATAAGCAAGTTTGATCCCGGTCATCCCCATGACCGGGATTTTTTTCGCCTTAACGGTTAAATTCCGTCACGCTAAAGTCATGAATATCCAGCTCAAAGGCTTCGGCCAACTCACGGTAGGTATGATAATCCCTGCCGTTGACCGTGACGCGCGTCGGGTCATCTTCCCGGCGGCGAACTTCGCTCTCACTGATTTCGTTAATGGCAGCGAGCAGGGCGTCGACATTGACCCCGGATGTGCTGCCCTCTTTACCACTCTTCATTACCGGCCCCTCATTTCACCCTCGCCATTTTTAAGTATAGACCGCACACAAAAACGTCAGTCGCGCCAGGCACCGATGCCAGTTAATGCGTTTTGTTCTACACTGGCTCAAAACCACAGGAGGTATCTATGAAGGTCAACGATCGGGTAACCGTCAAAACGGACGGTGGGCCGCGCCGCCCGGGGGTGGTGCTGGCGATAGAAGAGTTTAATGAAGGCACGATGTACCTGGTATCACTGGAAGACTACCCGCTCGGCATTTGGTTCTTTAATGAACTGGGACACCCGGATGGCATCTTTGTGGAAACCGCGGAGTAGCGCGACGTCGGGTGCAAACGCGTACCCGACTTCTGCTGCAGCAAACGCAAAAATCTCTGGCCAGGCCAGAGATCGATGGGACGTGTTAAAGGCAAAGTGCATGCTAACGCATGTTGACAAAAATCCCGTTCGTCACATTATCGGTCAGGCGGACGACGTGATAGATCACTTGCTTATTATGCGTTTTAATTTTCCTTTTAATATTTCCTTTGTGTGACGAAACGGTTTTTGCTTTGATATTCATCTGGTCAGAGATCTGAATTGTTCCCTGCCCAGCCATCCACATTCGCAACATACTTGATTCAGTTCTGCTTAATGAAAGGGTCGGTAAGTTAACCGCTCCTACATTCTTTACTTCTTTATTCAAATAATCACCCAGAATGTCATCCAGCGACTCTGGTTTAATCGATTTAGAACTGATCAATAAATTTTTACGGACCAACAAATATTCGTCGAAGTGAATATTGGCGATCGCCATAAAAACAATAAACAAGGTTTTAGGATGCTGATTAATGATTTGCTTTATTTGCTGACTGTTGGCTGGATCGTGGATGAAACAGTCCTCATTAATAAACACCACGCCTGGCTTGAGTTGATCACAAGCGGCTGCAAGTTCGTCAACGGTGTGTGCATCGTTGATGTCTCTCTTTCTTACCCCTCTGCTTGCCAGGTACCCGGTTAACCCTAGCCGGGTGTAGCTACATAAATCCATAATGATCGTTGACATGGCATACCCTCACTCAATGCGTAACGATAATTCACCATCTGCCTGAGAGCTCATAAACAGCCATACGGGATGGAAAAACTTAATAAACCTGTGAGCATGACAAAGACTTTCAGGCGAACTCACTATCCCGTAAAGTTACGTATAATTTGCCAGGAATCATCTTAAAGTAAAGTAAATATTAAGTATTGTGAGATGCTTAGAAACAATTAAACCGCGTCAGATATATCCTGGAAGATGTTTTTCGTGTTTTATTTTAGGAATATCCTCAGAAAGACAATATGAACATTGCGGGTTATTATTTTCTGGGCAATTCACGAACAATATCCGCCAACAGGTTGAATATCTCGCCGAATAAATGTTCACAGAAGGGGGCGATAAGTGGCATCAGCAATGACATTAATAACATTCCGACGGTCAGGGTCACCGGGAAACCGATGACAAATACCGACAGCTGCGGCGCCATACGGTTGAGTAAACCCAGCGACAGGTTGACGATTAGCAGCAGAGTGATAACAGGCAGCGCCAGCATCAGGCCATTGAGGAAGATCAGCCCGGCGGCGCGGGTCAGGGCCATAAACGCGTTGCTGTTGACCGGGTTCTCGCCGATGGGCAGGGTGTGGAACGTGTCCACCAGCATGGAAATCAGCCACAGATGGCCGTTAAACGTCAGGAACAACAGCATCGCCAGCAGGTCGACAATGCGCGCCAGCACCGGCATGTTCAGGTGGCTGCTGGGGTCGACAAAGGTGGCAAACGACAGCCCCATCTGCAGACCGATCAGTTCACCGGCGGTGCGCACGGCCGCGAAGGCCAGCTGCATGGTAAAGCCGACGGCCATGCCAATCATCACCTGCTGCAGCGCAACCCAGGCCGCGTTGGCGGAAAAAATCGGGATATCAACCGGCGGCAGGGAGGGGGCCACAACGATGGTGATAATTATCCCCAGCGCCACTTTCACCCGTTTGGGGACGCTTTTCTCGCTGAGGATCGGGGCGGTTGAGATCAGGGCCAGGATGCGCAGCATTGGCCAGAAGTAGACGCCAAGCCACTGAAGCCACTGATCGCTGGTGAAGTGCAGCATCGTAATATCAGCCGATGATGTACGGCAGATTAGTGAACAGATTACGCATATAGTCCAGCAGCAGGTTCAGCATCCACGGCCCGGCGATAATGATCGCCACGAACACGGCAATGATTTTCGGGATAAAAGAGAGCGTCATCTCGTTAATCTGCGTGGCGGCCTGCAGGATACTGATAATCAGACCGGTAACCAGTGCAACCAGCAGCAGTGGCGCGGCAACGGCAATCGCGACTCGCATCGCTTCCGTGCCCATCATCATGACCGACTCTGGCGTCATTGCGCGCTCCTTAACTGTAGAAACTCTGCGCCAGCGAACTGACCAGCAGTTGCCAGCCGTCGACCAGCACGAAGAGCATGATCTTAAAGGGCAGGGCAATGGTGGCCGGCGGCACCATCATCATCCCCAGCGCCATCAGCACGCTGGCGATCACCAGATCGATAATCAGGAAAGGGATAAAGATCGTGAAGCCGATCTGGAAGGCCGTTTTCAGCTCGCTGGTGACATACGCGGGCAGCAGAATGCGCATTGGCACCGCCTCCGGGCCCTGCAGCTCGCCGGTATTCGCCAGCCGGGCAAACAGGGCTAAATCTGCCTCACGCGTCTGGCGCAGCATAAATTCGCGCAGCGGCTGCGCACCTTTTTCCAGCGCGACCTGCATCGAGATCTTATCTTCGCTGAACGGCTGGTAGGCGTCGGTGTAAATCTTATCGATAACCGGCGACATAATGAAAAAGGTCAAAAACAGCGCCAGGCCCAGCAGCACCTGATTCGGCGGCGCGGAAGGCGTACCCAGCGCGTTACGCAGCAGACCAAAGACGATGATGATGCGGGTGAAGCTGGTCATCATCAGCAAAATGGCCGGAATGAAGGTCAGGGAGGTGATAAAGACCAGGGTCTGCACCGGCAGCGACCAGCTTTGTCCTCCGCCGGCAAGCGGCGTGGAAACCAGGCCCGGTAGCTGGGCATAGACGGCGGGAGCGAACAGCGCAAGGCCTGCAAGCGTAAGGGATAACAAACGGCGCATCAGGATCTCCCGGAACGCTTAAGCAAACTCTTCATAACCGACTGAAAATCCGCCGGGGTTTCTGCGTTTACATCGCCGGTGGCTGGCG
>JAFACP010000007.1 GCA_023425455.1 Pseudomonadota bacterium
AGGCTGTTTGCCTCAGGCACCCGCCAAAGGCAAACAGTGGAGAGACGCCCATCAACATTCATTGATGGGGACTAACGTCACAACCAACAATTAGCCCATAAATGCAGGCTGTTTTTTCTCATAGGCCGCAATAGCGTCCTCATGCTGCAGCGTCAAACCAATGCTGTCGAGGCCGTTCAGCATGCAGTGACGACGGAAGGCATCAATGCTGAAGCTGTAGCTCTTTTCTCCGGCTTTGACGACTTCCGCTTCCAGATCCACTTCAAAGGTAATGCCCGGGTTCGCCTCTACCAGCGCAAACAGTTCATCTACCTGCGCATCGCTCAGCGTGACCGGCAGCAGCTGGTTGTTGAAGCTATTGCCGTAGAAAATATCGGCGAAGCCTGGGGCGATCACGACCTTAAAGCCGTAGTCGGTTAACGCCCACGGGGCATGCTCGCGTGAAGAGCCACAGCCGAAGTTTTCGCGCGCCAGCAGGATCGATGCGCCCTTATACTGCGGAAAATTCAGGACAAACTCCGGATTCGGTACTTCACCTTTGTCATCCAGAAAACGCCAGTCGTTAAACAGATGAGCCCCAAAACCGGTGCGGGTCACTTTCTGTAAAAACTGCTTTGGAATGATTGCATCGGTATCAACGTTAGCCGCGTCCAGTGGAACAACCAGGCCCGTGTGCTGGGTAAATTTCTCTGCCATGATTGTCTCCTTATTTCAGGCTGCGAATATCGGCAAAATGACCGGTGACTGCCGCTGCGGCGGCCATTGCCGGGCTGACCAGGTGGGTACGTCCCCCGCGTCCCTGGCGTCCTTCAAAATTGCGGTTGCTGGTGGAAGCACAGCGCTCGCCCGGGTTCAGGCGGTCATTGTTCATCGCCAGGCACATGGAACAGCCTGGCAGGCGCCATTCGAAGCCCGCATCGATAAAGATTTTATCCAGGCCTTCCGCTTCAGCCTGCGCTTTCACAGGGCCTGAGCCCGGAACGACCAGCGCCTGCACGCCTGGCGCAACTTTACGGCCTTTGGCGATCTCCGCTGCGGCACGCAGGTCTTCAATTCGCGAGTTGGTGCAGGAGCCGATAAAGACTTTATCAATGGCGACATTCGTCAGCGGTACGCCTGGCTTCAGCCCCATATAGGCGAGGGCTTTTTCTGCGCTGGCACGCTCAACCGGGTCGGCGAAAGAGGCCGGATCCGGAATGGCGTCGTTAACGGAAATCACCTGGCCCGGGTTGGTTCCCCAGGTCACCTGAGGGGCAATCTCTTCAGCCTGCAGAGTCACAACGGTATCAAAGGTTGCGTCATCGTCCGTTTTCAGGGTTTTCCAGTATTCAACGGCGTCGGCATAATCCTGACCTTTCGGTGCATGCAGACGACCTTTCACATAGTTAAAGGTGGTTTCGTCCGGCGCCACCAGGCCCGCTTTGGCCCCCATTTCGATGGCCATATTGCACAGCGTCATACGGCCTTCCATGCTCAGGGCGCGGATAGCCTCCCCGCAGAACTCCACCACGTGGCCGGTACCGCCAGCGCTACCGGTCTTGCCGATAATCGCCAGCACGATATCTTTAGCGGTAATGCCTGCGGACGCCTGACCTTTGACTTCGATCTTCATGGTCTTAGCGCGACCCTGCTTCAGAGTCTGGGTCGCCAGAACGTGTTCAACCTCTGACGTCCCGATACCGAAGGCCAGCGCGCCGAATGCGCCGTGTGTTGCGGTATGGGAGTCACCGCAGACGATAGTCATGCCTGGCAGCGTGATGCCCTGCTCAGGCCCCATCACGTGGACGATCCCCTGATAAGGGTGGTTTAAATCATACAGCTCAACGCCAAACGCGTTGCAGTTCTTAATAAGCTCCTGCATCTGAATACGCGCCATCTCGCCCGAGGCATTAATGTCTTTGGTCTGAGTTGAGACGTTGTGGTCCATCGTGGCGAACGTTTTACCCGGCTGACGTACCGGACGGTTGTGCGCGCGCAGGCCGTCAAAGGCCTGCGGCGAGGTCACTTCATGAACCAGGTGACGGTCGATATACAGCAGCGGGGTCTCATTTGGCGCCTCATAAACCACGTGCGCATCAAACAATTTCTCATATAACGTTTTCGCCATGATTACACCCCTTCAGCGACATAGCGGGCAATGATATCGCCCATTTCTTCAGTACTGACTGCCGCCGTGCCGCGCGCCAAATCGCCGGTACGGACACCTTCTTCTAACGCACGGTTGATGGCGTTCTCAATGGCGGTTGCCGCCTCGCCTGCATCCAGGCTGTAACGCAGCAGCAGGGCCAGCGACAGGATCTGTGCAATTGGATTCGCAATATTCTTGCCGGCGATATCCGGCGCGGAGCCGCCCGCAGGTTCATACAGACCGAAGCCTTCTTCATTGAGGCTGGCGGAAGGCAGCATGCCCATGGAGCCTGTGATCATCGCGCACTCATCCGACAGAATGTCACCGAACAGGTTAGAACACAGCAGTACGTCGAACTGAGAAGGATCCTTAATAAGCTGCATGGTCGCGTTATCGATATACATGTGCGTTAACTCGACATCCGGATACGCCTTCGCGATTTCGCTGACGATCTCACGCCACAAAATAGAGGATTGCAGAACGTTCGCTTTATCAATGGAGGTGACTTTGCGACGACGCTTACGGGCAGATTCAAACGCGATATGCGCAATACGCTCAATTTCAAAGCGGTGATACACCTCGGTATCAAAGGCTTTCTCATACTGGCCGCTGCCTTCACGGCCTTTTGGCTGGCCGAAATAGATACCGCCGGTCAGCTCACGCACGCACAGAATGTCGAATCCCCTGGCGGCAATATCGGAGCGCAGTGGGCAAAACTCTTCCAGACCCTGGTACAGCTTCGCCGGACGCAGGTTGCTGAACAGTTTGAAATGTTTACGCAACGGCAGCAATGCGCCGCGTTCCGGCTGTTCTGCCGGAGGCCGATGTTCCCATTTCGGGCCACCTACGGAGCCAAACAGCACGGCGTCGGCATTTTCGCAACCCTCAAGGGTGGCTTTCGGCAGCGGCGTACCGTGGTTGTCAATCGCAATACCGCCGACGTCAAAGTGGCTGGTGGTAATTTTCATCGCAAAACGCGAGCGAACGGCTTCCAGTACTTTCAGCGCCTGCGCCATGACTTCCGGACCAATACCATCTCCCGGTAATACAGCAATATGGTAATTCTTCGACATTACACGGTTTCCTTTTTGTTCTCTTTATTCTGAGCTTTGCGTTGCAACTCTTTTTCGACTTCGGCGGCACGCCAGATGTTGTTCAGGACGTGAACCATCGCTTTCGCGGAAGATTCGACGATATCGGTCGCCAGACCCACGCCGTGGAAGCGACGTCCGTTATGGTTGACCACGATATCAACCTGACCGAGCGCATTCTTACCCTGACCTTTAGCGGTCAGATCATATTTGACCAGCTCAACGTCATACTCGGTGACGCGATTGATGGCCTGGTAAATGGCATCAACCGGGCCATTTCCGTTAGCAGCTTCCGCCTTCACCTCGTCACCGCAGGCCAGCTTGACCGAAGCGGTGGCGATATCACTTGAGCCGGACTGTACGCTGAAGTAGTCCAGGCGGAAGTGCTCTGGCTCTTCCTGCTGCTTGTTGATAAAGGCCAGTGCTTCCAGATCGTAGTCGAACACCTGTCCTTTTTTATCGGCCAGCTTCAGGAATGCGTCGTACAGTTGATCCATGTTGTAATCGCTCTCCTGATAGCCCATCTCTTCCATGCGGTGTTTGACCGCCGCACGGCCGGAGCGGGAAGTCAGGTTCAGCTGCACCTGATTGAGACCAATTGATTCCGGGGTCATGATTTCGTAGTTTTCGCGGTTCTTCAGCACGCCATCCTGGTGAATACCGGAAGAGTGAGCAAACGCGCCAGTGCCGACAATCGCTTTGTTAGCCGGAATGGGCATGTTGCAAATCTGGCTAACGGTCTGGCTGGTGCGCCAGATTTCGTTGTGATTAATGCGGGTGTGCACGTCCATGATGTCTTTGCGCACCTTGATGGCCATAATCACCTCTTCCAGCGAGCAGTTACCCGCGCGTTCACCGATACCGTTCATCGCCCCTTCAACCTGACGGGCGCCGGCATGGACGGCAGCAATGGCATTACCCACTGCCAGACCTAAATCGTCATGGGTATGAACAGAGATAATGGCGTTGTCGATATTAGGGACGCGCTCATACAGGCCGGTGATAATATTGGCGAATTCAAACGGCATGGTGTAACCCACGGTGTCCGGAATATTGATGGTTTTCGCCCCGGCACCGATCGCCGCTTCGACGACGCGCGCCAGATCGTCAATAGGCGTGCGGCCCGCATCCTCACAGGAAAACTCAACGTCATCCGTATAGTTTCGCGCGCGTTTTACCATATAAACCGCGCGCTCGATGACTTCGTCCAGGGTACTGCGCAACTTGGTGGCAATATGCATGGGTGAGGTGGCGATAAAGGTATGAATACGGAAAGCTTCAGCCACTTTTAACGACTCAGCGGCGACATCAATATCTTTCTCGACGCAGCGTGCCAGGCCGCATACACGGCTGTTTTTGATGGTGCGCGCAATGGTTTGTACTGACTCAAAATCACCGGGAGAAGAGACAGGGAAGCCAACCTCCATGACGTCAACACCCATACGTTCGAGGGCCAGTGCGATCTGCAGTTTTTCTTTCACACTCAGGCTTGCCTGTAATGCCTGTTCACCGTCACGTAAAGTTGTATCGAAAATAACGACTTGCTGGCTCATGGGTTAGGTCCTTGTCAGTCTTAGGGCGCCTTGCTACGAGCATAAAAAAACCCGCGCAGTGGCGCGGGTTTTTAGTGTTACTGGTGACGATTA
>JAFACP010000018.1 GCA_023425455.1 Pseudomonadota bacterium
GCAGAACGGACTCCGGCTCGCCAAAACGGCGATACCACAGGGCAAAGTTATCCATGACGCATCCCTGAACAGAACAAACACCAGAGCTTAACGCGTTGTCCGTGGCGGGTCACGCAGTCGCGCTGTTTCAGCGTTATCTCGCTGTCGCTATCTATTTCGCCACCGGCAGATCGGCGTAGCGGGTGGTATAAGCCGGGGACAGCATCTGCCGCTTCATCGACCACGATTGTTCAATGCCCTGCCCGGCAAACCACACGGTTCCTTTCCCCGAGCCATTCAGGCGATCAATGACGTCCATCAGGGCGGCGCTGTTGGCGCGCGGGCGGTACGCGTCGAACAAATTCAGCTGTGCCACGCCGCTACTGAAGAAATCGCTCAGCATCACCCCCGCTTTCATATAACGATGACCGTCAGCCCATATTCTGGCCAGCGCCTCTGTCGCACCGCCGATGATATCCCGGGTGTCGTTGGACGGCGTGGTTAAGACCGTCGTCGCCTGGTTCGCGTAATAGACCTCGTTATGCGCATGCGGACTGCTGCGCAAAAAGACGCTAATAAGACGGCAATACTGATGTTCCGCGCGTAATTTTTCCGCCGCCCGTTCGGCATAGGCGCAGACGGCCTGGCGCATATCCGCATAGTGCGTAATGCGCTGCCCAAAGGAGCGGCTGCAGATGATCTGCTGTTTGGTGGGCGTAAACTCCTCCAGCGCCAGGCAGGATTCGCCGCGAAGCTCGCGCACCGTGCGCTCAAGAACCACGTTGAAGTGTTTGCGGATCAACGTAACGGGTGTATCGGCCAGCTCAAGCACCGTTTTAATGCCCATCACCTTTAGCTTCTTGCTGATGCGGCGACCGATGCCCCACACCTCATCGACAGGAAGCCGCGCCATCAATTTTCGCTGACGTTCAACATTAGACAGGTCAACGACGCCCCCGGTGCTTTTCCACGTTTTGGCAGCGTAATTTGCAAGCTTCGCCAGCGTTTTGGTTTGTGCAATACCCACCCCCACCGTCAACCCTGTATTTCTGTAAACGGCATCCTTTAGCCCACGACCAAAATCCTCCAGCCGCTGGTAACGACGTATTCCGGTCAGGTCGCAAAATGCTTCGTCGATGCTATAGATTTCTACGTAAGGACACATCTCTTCCAGCGTCGTCATCACTCGCTCACTCATGTCAGCGTAGAGTTCGTAGTTAGAGCTAAAGCAGGCAACGCGGTGATAACGCAGCAGCGCCTTACACTTAAAGTAGGGTTCGCCCATGTTAATACCGAGCGTTTTTGCCTCGGCAGAGCGGGCAATCACGCAGCCATCGTTATTCGAAAGCACGACAACAGGACGCCCCCGCAAATCGGGGCGAAATACGGTCTCGCAATTCGCGTAAAACGCGTTCACATCGACGAGAGCAAACATCTTATCCCCCTGGATTGACGAGAATGGCCTCTCCTCGCCGGTAATAAATACTGTATAAATAAACAGTATCGTGCTTTTTATTTTCCGGATCAAGTCGCCCGGACCACGCTGCTGCTGGCCAAAAACCAGGTCAGATCCTGGACATAAGCTGGCAAGTGAAATTGATGTTTATCAATAACTCTTTCGATAACGCGATGAAAAGCTAAACAATTGTTGAATATCGACAAAACCGTGGGATAGTAGCAGCAATTATTAGACGATCGGTCAATATTATTTGTATACTTCTTCAACTCCGAATGTTTTACCACCAGCCAGATGAGGTTAACGTGTTTAAATCATTACTAATTAACAAATCAGAAGACCGCTACACGGCACTTTTTGCCGATGTCGCCGAGAGCGAACTGCCTGCGGGGGATGTGACCGTCAATATTGACTACTCATCCATCAACTACAAGGATGCGCTGGCCATCACCGGACGTGGCCCCATCGTGCGCCATTTTCCTATGGTGCCGGGCATTGATTTCGCCGGCGTCGTTTCTGCCAGCTCGCATCCGGGCTATCAGGCCGGGGATAAGGTCCTGCTGACGGGCTGGGGCGTTGGAGAAAAACACTGGGGCGGGCTTGCCGGGAAAGCGCGGGTAAATGGCGACTGGCTGACCCCTCTTCCGGCAGGAGGCAGCAGCGAGCATGTGATGGCTATCGGCACCGCCGGTTTTACCGCGATGCTGTGCGTTGAGCGTTGGTAGAACATGGCGTTAAACCTGAAGACGGTCCGGTACTTGTGACCGGCGCCAGTGGCGGCGTGGGAAGCCTCGCGGCCATGATCCTGTCGTCGATGGGATACTCTGTTACCGCGTCTACCGGCCGTCCTGAAGAGGCCTCCTGGCTCTATAAAACGGTCGGCGTGAGCGACATGATTAACCGCAATGAGCTCTCCAGCCCGGGAAAACCATTGCAGAAAGAGCGCTGGGCCGCCGCCATTGATACGGTGGGCAGCCACACGCTCTGCAATGCCTGTGCCAGCGTTCGCTACGGCAGTATTGTTGCAGCCTGCGGTATGGCTCAGGGTATGGAGCTGATGGGGAACGTCGCCCCGTTTATACTCCGCAGCGTGACCCTGAAAGGGATCGACAGCGTCATGTACCCTGCTGAGAAAAGAGCCGCTATCTGGCAGAAAGCGTTACAGCATTTGCCAATGGCGAAACTGAACAGCATGACCACCGTTTATCCTCTTGGTGAGGCGATTACTGTCGCTGAAAAATTACTGAGTGGCGGAATTCGCGGACGCGCAGTTATTCACTGCGGCTAACAAAGGAATGCCAGGCTAAGCCTGGCTTTTCAGGATATTCCGTCATGCTGAAGCACTTATATTTTAATATCCGTTTTCTGCTTTATTATATCCGACAGAGATTTTAAAGTAGTCCCAGAAATCGTGAACAGGCTGTGTCGTGCAATAGAGTTTGGCGCGCATGACTGCCCCCTCCCAGCTACTCCAGAAAATAGCAGCCAGTTGTTTTTCATTAATATCTGACGTTATCTCCCCTGCAGATAACGCTTCGGACAGGCAGGCTGATACAAGACGTTGCCAGTTATCGAGGATATCCTGAAGCTGTTTTATAAATGAGGGCGGAAGCCCGGGACTTTCCTGCATCATATTGCCGACCAGACAGCCCCGGGTGAAATTGTATTTTTTTATCCCTTCACAGGTATCATGAATAAAATTATCAATACGCGCCATCGGAGGGATGGAGGTATTGTGAAGATGTTTTTTCAGCTTGTGCTCGAAAAAAGAATCATAGGCATTCAGAACGGTTTGTACATATTCTTCTTTACTTTTGAAGTAGTAATAGAATGAGCCTTTTGGGACACTGGCATTTTTGACAATGGCGTCGACCCCGGTCGCAAGAAAGCCATTCTGCGTCAAAAGCTCCAGCCCGCTGCGGATCAGGGCATGACGGGTATCAGCATAGGCGTTTTCCGTTTTCCGCGGTCTTCCCCGCCCGCGAGTTTCACCAGTCATCACGCATCTCCGGATAATTAAGGCGTCAGAGAATAACACAATCCCGGCGACCGACGGTGAAACATTGATGCGGAACGCAGGCCATAACTGCCTGTATTCAACCTAACAGATTTGCCTGTAACGTCTTAACTACCGTTTACCGCCAGCGCACCGCAGACGGCGTAAAAGCGATGCACATCACCCCGGGCACACAGATCTGTGCGTTTTCAGTGAATGCGTCACCACGCCGAAGATCTGGAGCTCCTCTTCTGAGTCGAACGTTATTGGCCGATAGTCCGGGTTGTGCGGCAGCAGCCGCAGTTGCGGATGGATCTGTAACTCCTTAACGGTAAACTCCCCGTCAACTGCCGCCACGACAATATCGCCCTGAACGGGGGTTAACGCGCGGTCAACCACCAGCAGGTCGCCGTCGCCGATCCCTGCGCCGATCATTGATTCGCCGCTGACCTTCACAAAGTAGGTCGCGCTGGGGTGTTTAATCGTCAGCTTGTTCAGATCAAGTCGCGCTTCCACATAATCCTGTGCCGGGCTGGGAAAACCACAGGCGACGCGCTCCAGAAATAGCGGTAATTCAATATATTGCTGAGGATGATACGAGAAGAGAGTGTTCATAATGGTGCTCACCAACAAATACTGTATATAAATACAGTATTACGGATATT
>JAFACP010000161.1 GCA_023425455.1 Pseudomonadota bacterium
CAAGAGGTTGAAATAACTCCAGGAATTTGCTGATATCGCGCCTTAACAGGCTTTGCTATCATCGCCGGTCACTGGGATGCGCTTCAAAACGCTCAAGTTCGACTCCATACTTGCCGATAGCCAACCACAGATTCTCATTCATTGTTAAAGGTGCAACTGACTACACCTGTAAGAAGATAAGTAAGATGGGGAAAGCATGAGCACCATTTTGATTTTTATCGCTGCTATGCTGGCCTGCGCTTTGATTGCAGGGTGGGTATACAGGCGTCGCATACAGCGCCGATATCGGCTGCCTTTTCTACACGCTTTTGCCGGCGCGACCACGCGTAAGCTGCTGGCAGAGGAGCGCCAGGCCGTTGAACAGTATCTCGACACCCTGAACCGCTCGCAGCGCTCGCCGGGCCCGACGGGTGCCAGCGCCGCGCCCATATCACTGACGCTGAACGCGCAAAGCGAGACCGTGCTCTGCGTCACGCGCTCGATCACCCGCTACGGCATTACCACTGACGATCCGAACAAATGGCGCTACTACCTTGATTCCGTTGAAGTCCATCTGCCGCCGTTCTGGGAGCAGTACATCAATGATGAAAACAGCGTAGAGCTGATCCATACCGACTCCCTGCCGCTGGTTATCTCGCTTAACGGCCATACGTTGAGTGAGTATGTTCAGGAAGCGCCGCGCTTCGCCCTTGAGCGCGCCAGCGCCACGCAGGCCTCCATTCGCGGCGAAGAGACAGAACAAATTGAGCTGCTGAATATTCGTCAGGAGACCCACGAGGAGTACGCCTTAAGTCGTCCTGACGGCATTCGGGAAGCCGTGCTTATCGTCGCCGCACTCCTGCTCTTTTTCTTCTGCCTGCTGACGCCGGAAGTGTTTGTGCCCTGGCTGGCTGGCGGTGCCGTACTGCTGCTGGCAGCCGGACTGTGGGGGCTGTTTGCCCCGCCGGCGAAAACATCGCTGCGTGAAATTCACTGCCTGCGCGGGACGCCAAAACGCTGGGGATTATTCGGTGAGAACGATCAGGAACATATCAACAACATCTCACTCGGCATTATCGATCTGATCTACCCGCGCCACTGGCAGACGTGGATCACCCAGGACCTGGGGCATAAAACCGATATTGATATCTACCTCGATCGCCACGTCGTCCGTCAGGGGCGTTATTTGTCACTGCATGACGAGGTGAAAAACTTCCCGCTGCAGCACTGGCTGCGCAGCACGATCATTGCCGGAGGTGCCGCGGCCGTGCTGGCGATGCTGCTGCTGTTTGTGCCGCTGGATATGCCGCTCAAGTTCACCCTGTCGTGGATTAAAGGTGCCCAGACCGTCGAAGCCACCAGCGTCAACCAGCTGGAACAGGCGGGCGTTCGGGTCGGCGATACATTGCGCCTGAAAGGCAGCGGCATGTGTAATATCCATGCACCGGGCGCCTGGAACACGCGTCAGAGCTCGCCGTTCATGCCGTTCGACTGCTCGCAAATCATCTGGAATGATGCCCCACCGCTGCCGCTGCCGGAATCCGAGGTGGTAAATAAAGCGACCGCCCTGACCCAGACGGTTAACCGTCAGCTACACCCGAAGGCGGATGATGACTCACGCGTCAGCCCGGCCCTGCGTTCTGCCATCCAGAAATCCGGCATGGTATTGCTGGATGACTTTGGCGATATCGTCCTGAAGACCCAGGATTTATGCTCGTCTCAGGATGAATGTGTGCGACTCAAAAACGCCCTCGTCAACCTGGGTAACAGTAAAGACTGGGAGGCGCTGGTGAAGCGTGCCGAAGCCGGCAGGCTGGAAGGGGTGAACGTGTTGCTGCGCCCGGTGAGCGCGGAGTCGCTGGATAGCCTGGTCACGACCTCCACCGCGCCGTTTGTGATGCGCGAAACCACCCGCGCCGCACAGTCCCTGAACAGCCCGGCGCCGGGTGGGTTTGTCATTGCCAGCGATGAAGGCAGCGATCTGGTCGATCAGCCTTATCCGCAGATAGCGCTGTACGATTACCCGGCTCAGGAGCAATGGGGCGAATTTCAGCGTCTGGCACAGATGCTGATGAACACCCCGTTCAGCGCTGAAGGTATTGTGACCGGCATATTTACCGACGCCAATGGCACTCGCCACATCGACCTGCACCGCATGCCGGACAGCGCGGGGCTCTGGCGTTATGTCGGCACCTCGCTGCTGATGGTGGCGATGCTGGCCTGCATTTTCTGGAACGGCTATCTTGCGCTGCGCCGCTATCAGCGCGCGCGCGCGCGGCTTGCCGGGATCCAGCAATACTATGAAGAGTGCCTCAACCCTAAGCTGATCTCCGCCCCTGAGAGCCTGATCGGATAACGTCACTGCGCGACAAGTTGTGCTACCCTGTCGCGCACGTTTCTTCTGGCTGGAGAGTTCCCCTTATGCATATTGATATCGCCTGGCAGGAGGTTGACACCGTCCTGCTGGATATGGACGGCACGCTGCTCGATCTCGCCTTTGATAACGACTTCTGGCAAAAACTGGTGCCGGAAACCTACGGTAAACAACAGGGTATCTCCCCGGCAGAAGCGCAAGAATTCATCCGTTCGCAATACAGTGCCGTGCAGCATACGCTAAACTGGTACTGTCTCGATTACTGGAGCGAACGCCTCGGTCTGGATATCTGCGCCATGACCACCGCCCAGGGGC
>JAFACP010000224.1 GCA_023425455.1 Pseudomonadota bacterium
ATCCGGAGCGGGTCTATCGCACCCTTCGCGCCCTGGGTACGCCGTTATTGCAGTTTATCCCGCTGGTGGATCACGATAACCCGGAATCGGTAACCGGCAGACAGTGGGGCACATTTCTGAAGGCGGTTTTTGATCTCTGGGTGCGGGAGGATGTGGGCCGTGTTTTTGTGCAGCTTTTTGACTCCACGCTCGGCGTTTGGAACGGTTTTCCTTCGCAAATGTGTTCTCTGGCAGAGCGCTGCGGACATGCTTTTGCGCTGGAGGCGAACGGCGATCTCTACCAGTGCGACCACTATGTTTACCCGCAGTACCGGCTGGGGAATATTCATCAGACGCCGCTCTCCACGCTGAACAGCAGCAGCGCGGCGCGGGCGTTCGGCGCGCATAAGCAAACCACGCTCACGCAGGCGTGCCGGCAGTGCCCGGTGCAGCGCCTGTGTCACGGCGACTGCCCCCGACATCGCCTCAACGGTATAAGCGTGCTCTGCGACGGCTATCGCGACTTCTTCAGCCACAGCGCACCGGCGATGCGGTTGATGCGCGATCTCATCAGGCACCACCGCTCACCCGCCGGGGTGATGGCCTTGCTGAAACGGCGCGGCTGAACGGCTGTCGCTTAGCGCTCCCCCTTCGCCAGATAGTGCACCATCTCCTCTTCCGTCACCATTCCACCGCCGGTCGCCCAGACGAGATGGGTGGCGTTGTCCAGCGCATACCGGCCGTCGGATGAGAGGCGAACCGGCCCAATCATGCCCGCCAGCGCCGACGGCTCAAGGCGAATGGCCTCTTCTTCTGCCAGCCAGCCGAGCAGGTTAAACATGCTTTGATCGCTCAGCGTGTAGAACCCGTCGATCAGGCGCGACATCGCGCGGCCAACAAAGCCGGAGGCGCGCCCTACCGCCAGCCCGTCGGCCGCCGTCAGGTTGTCGATCCCCAGCTCCTGCACCGAAATCTTGTCATGCAGGCCGGTATACACGCCCAGCAGCATACAGGGGGAGTGCGTGGGTTCGGCGAAGAAGCAGTGGACGTCATCGCCGAAAGCCAGCTTCAGGCCAAAGGCCACGCCGCCTGGTCCGCCGCCGACGCCGCACGGCAGATACACAAACAGCGGATGCGCGGCATCTACCACCCGTCCCTGGGCGGCGAACTGCGCTTTCAGGCGTTCGCCTGCCACCGCATAGCCGAGAAACAGGGTGCGGGAGTTTTCATCGTCGATAAAAAAGCAGTTCGGGTCGTTTTCTGCGGCTTTGCGCCCCTGCTCAACCGCCACGCCGTAGTCCTGCTCGTATTCGACAACGGTCACGCCGTGGCTGCGCAGTTTGGCTTTTTTCCACGCGCGGGCGTCGGCGGACATATGCACCGTCACCTTAAAGCCAAGCCGTGCGCTGATGATGCCAATCGACATACCGAGGTTGCCGGTCGAACCGACGGCAATGCTGTACTGACTGAAAAAGTCCTTAAAACGCGGTGCCAGCAGGATGCTGTAATCATCGTCAATGCTGAGTAATCCGGCGGCCAGCGCCAGTTTTTCCGCGTGGGTCAGCACCTCATAGATCCCGCCACGCGCCTTGATGGAGCCGGAGATCGGCAGATGACTGTCTTTTTTCAGCAGCAGCGTGCCGGGAAGGGGGAGGCTGAACGCCTTCTCCAGCCGCTGTTGCATCGCCGGGATCGCGATCAGTTCGGATTCGATAATCCCGCCTGTTGCCGCCGTTTCCGGGAAGGCTTTCGCCAGATACGGCGCGAAGCGTTTCAGGCGCGCGTGCGCGTCGTCCACGTCGGCTTTCGTCAGCCCGACATACGGCAACCCTTCGGCGAGCGACGTGCTGCCCGGGTTAAACCAGGTGGTCTCTTTCAGGGCAATCAGATCCTCAACCAGAGGAAACTGCGTGCGTAACGGCGTGTCAGGTGTGTTGCTCATCGTTCGTCTCTTCCCGTGCGGATTAGGTTAAAGGGCAGGATCTGCCTCCGGTGCAGCCGCCTCTGGGTATTCAACAAAAAACGGCGCGCGCTGACAAACGATATCCGCCGTTGCACCGCTGAGCCGGTCGGGAGCGGGCGCAGATGGCTGAAGAAATATTACGTTTTGCCGCTACACGAAAAGCCAAAAAGCATGCTAAATACAGCTTATTGCTTCTGAGTTCTCGCAAGGTTAATCGTGTTAAAGCCTGTCATCGCCACTGCGTTATTGATCTCTTCCGCCTCGGCCATTGCCGCAGCGCCGCCGCTGACGGCTGCGCGGTACGCGCAACAGCTTGGCGTCGGCATGGACGTGGACTGGGCGCGCACCGAGCGCGGAATTCGTGAGTTTGACCCGCTGGTGGTCCGTGATTTTCGCGCGAAGGGAATAACCCATGTTCGCATCCGCCTGGCGGCTGAGCCGACGGAAGCGCGGCTGATCCATCTGCGCAAGCTGGTGGAGGCCTGCGAGCAATACGGCGTCATCCCGATCATTGCCTACCAGGCCGATGCGTATAAAAACGACCCGAAAGCCGATAACGAAAAAGAGGTGACCAACTGGTGGATTGCCGTGGCGCACTATTTCGGCCAGCGCTATCCGTTGCTGGGTTTTGATCTCATCTATGAACCTGCGGATAAGCTTAACCACAGCCCGACCTCGCTGAACCGGGTGTACGAGAAAACCATTAAGGTGATCCACAGCATTGACGCCAACAGGATGATCTTTATCGCCCCTCGCCTGCGCGCCGCGCCGGAAGCGTTATCCAGCCTTACGCTGCCTGCGCACAGCCAGAACTACCTGCTGGCAGAGTGGCACATCTTCCCGTGGGGGCCGCTGAAAAATAACGGTAAATACCCGTGGACATCAGGCACTGCAGCGGAGAAAGCGGCCATTCGCAGCCGAATTGCCCTCGCGCTGCGCTGGCAGCAGAAGAGCGGTCATGTCAGCTGGGTTGGCGGCTGGGGCGTCGGTGAGTCAAGCCGCGTCACGCCAACGGCCTCACAAATGGCGTTCGCCACGTTTATGGCCTGCGAGCTGCAACAGGCGAAAATCCCCTACGCCATCAACGCCGATTTTCAGTTCTATGACGGTGAAGAGGGAGCCTGGCGTCCCGCGCCGGAGCTGCTGCTGCAGGCGATGATCGCCCCCGTCTGTGAAACGCCCGGCGAGAAGCCGGGCCATCATGCGCCTAAACCGGCTGTTCGTGATGCGGGATACGCGACGCCAGCGGGAGCCAGCACAGTAAAATCAGCAGCCCCATCAGGGTCATCAGCAGGCCGAGGCTAGTCTGGCCGGTTTGCGGCATCATGGCGGAAAGCCAGGCCAGCGCGCCGGAGCCGATATTCTGCAACCCCCCCACCAGCGCCCCTGCTGTGCCGGCGAGGAACGGGAACGGCTCCATCGCACCGCTGGTGGCGAGCGGGAACAGCATGCCTGCGCCGAAGAAGAACAGCGCCGCCGGGATCAACAGCGTCCAGACGGTCATCACCCCGAATAACCCCGGGATCCACATCATCAGGCCAGCCAGCAGGCAGCTTATTACCGACTGCCACATCAGCGTGGAGAAGCGTTTACCCTGGCGCCCGGCGAACCACGCGCCGAAAAATGCCGCCGGGACAGGCAGAATAAACAGGATGCTGACCACCATGCTGCTTAAACCCAGCCTTGCGCCCAATAATACCCCAGAGCAGGCTTCGAAGACCGCAACGCCCGCCAGACCGCCGATCAGCATTAGCACGTAACAGGTGAAAGAGCTGTTGCCAAACAGTGTCTTGTAACTGGCGATAAGCCGTGGACGCGGCGCGCCTGCCGGGCGCGTTTCCGGCATCCAGCGCGCCATGCTAAACGTGACGCCCGCGCACAGAATCAGCAGAAAAATATAGCAAGCGCGCCAGTTCCACACGGTATCCAGCATACCGCCAATCAGCGGTGCCAGCAGCGGACTGACCAGGATCCCCATATTCAGCAAACTGTTGGCGTGACGAAGCTGTGTACCTTCATAC
>JAFACP010000237.1 GCA_023425455.1 Pseudomonadota bacterium
GGGTGGTGGGGATGTTTTTACTGACGCGCATGTCGATTCACTCTCCGACCTGGCAGCTGTATCTCTTTACCGGGGTGCTGGGAATGGGGCTTGGGCTGGTGATGCAGGTACTGGTGCTGGCGGTACAAAACAGCGTCCCGGCCGACCAGTACGGCGTGGCGACCTCCGGCGTGACCCTGTTCCGCTCGATTGGCGGCGCGATCGGCGTCGCCCTGTTTGGCGCGGTATTCACCCATATTCTGCAATCAGGCCTGATCGACAGACTGCCGGAAGGGGCTGAGCTGCCGCGTGAACTCAACCCGGCGGCTATCCATCAGCTGCCGGATGCCCTGAGGCTCGGCTATCTGGATGCGTTTGGCTCCGCCATCCATGCGGTATTCCTGCTGGCGGCCGCCATTATGGTGCTGGCGTTTGCGCTGTCGTGGCTGTTACGCGAAGCACCGCTGCGCCGCGGCACGCGGTGATCCGCTTTCGCCGGGTCGGCAGCAACGCTGCCCGGCGTTACGCGCATATAACCTATCCTTCTTATTGATTCCTTTTCGTTTTTTAGCCTGCCGTCGGGTTGTCGATATAGTCATCAAAACGTTTATCAAAAGGAACTGTCTCGTGAAACTTCGATTGGGTGCGCTTCTCCTGACTGGCCTGCTGCTCGCGGGCTGTGACCAAAGCAGCAACGATGCCAGGCACATTAAGGTCGGTGTGATTAACGGCGCAGAGCAGGATGTGGCGGAAGTCGCCAGAAAGGTGGCGAAAGAGAAATACGGTCTCGATGTCGAGCTGGTGGGCTTTAGTGGCTCGCTGTTGCCAAACGATGCGACTAACCAGGGGGAGCTGGATGCCAACGTCTTCCAGCATCGGCCTTTCCTCGCGGAAGATAACAAGGCGCATAACTACCGGCTGGTTGCCGTCGGCAATACCTTCGTTTTCCCCATGGCCGGCTACTCCCGCAAGATAAAATCGGTGTCTGAGCTGAAAGACGGTGCCACCATCGCCATTCCAAACGACCCGACCAACCTCGGCCGCGCGCTGCTGCTGTTACAAAAAGAGCAGCTGATTACCCTCAGGCCGGACGTGGGCCTGCTGCCAACCGCGCTGGACATTACCGCGAACCCTAAAAAACTCAATATCATGGAGCTGGAAGGGGCGCAGCTGCCGCGCGTGCTGGATGACCCGAAAGTCGATGTGGCCATTATCAGCACCACCTACATTCAGCAAACCGGGCTTTCGCCGGTTCACGACAGCGTGTTTATCGAAGACAAACGCTCGCCGTACGTCAACATCATCGTGACGCGTGAAGACAACAAGGATGACGGGAACGTGAAGGCGTTTATTCAGTCTTATCAGTCGCCTGAGGTCGCGAAAGCGGCGGAGAAAATCTTCAACGGCGGCGCGGTGCCGGGCTGGTGATCGATCGGGCGCTGAGCGCCGCCCGATCACATTGACCCGATTTCATCGATCCTTGCCCTTTAGCCCACAGCCCCGGGCGATGCGCGGGGCTATTCTCCTGAGCACACCAACCGGAGAATAGCCCATGAACATTACCCAGATCCGCAATGCCACGCAGCTGATAACCTACGGCGGAAAACGTTTTTTAGTCGACCCGATGCTGGCCCCGAAGGGCGCATACCCGGGCTTTGCCGGGACCGCCCGCGAGGCGATCCGCAACCCAACGGTAGAGCTGCCCGTGGATGTCGGCACGCTGCTGGAGGTTGACGCGGTGATCGTGACCCACACCCATGACGATCACTGGGATCAGGCGGCGATTGCGCTGATCGCGAAAGATAAACCGGTCTACGTGCAAAATGAGCGTGACGCGGCGCTGCTGCGCTCGCAAGGGTTTACCAGGCTGACAATCATGACCGACGAGACGGCGTTCGGCGCGGTGCGCATCAGCAAAACCTGCGGCGGCCAGCACGGCACCGACCGCGCATACGCCGTACCGGCGCTGGCGGAACGTCTTGGCGAGGCCTGCGGCGTGGTCTTTCGACATCCCGATGAGAAGACGCTCTGTCTCGTCGGGGATACCATCTGGCGTGAAGAGGTGACGGCCGATCTGCTGCAACACCAGCCGGATGTGGTGGTGCTGAACGCCGGTTATGCGCATGTCGTGGGCTTCGGACCGATCATCATGGGGCAGGAAGATGTCCTCAACGTCCATTTCCTGTTGCCGCAGGCTAAGATTGTCGCGACCCACATGGAAGCCATCAACCACTGCCTGCTGAGCCGCAGCGCGCTGCGTGAGTATGTTGAGGCCAACCAGATAAGCGACGTCGTCAGCATTCCACAGGACGGCGAAAGCGTTATATTCTGAACAGCACAGAGGGAGAGGAGAGACAGATGCCGCTAACAACAGTCGCGATCGTCGCGGTGGAGGGGTTCAGCCCGTTCCACTACTCCGTTCCCTGTATCTTATTCGGCGAGACGGTCGCGGGCGAAAAGCGCTTTGATGTGACGATCTGCGCCGAAAAATCGGGTTTACTGCACTCGCGCGACGGTTTCGCGCTGCATGCCCGCGAGGATTTTACCGCCATTACCCGGGCCGATATCGTGGTGGTGCCTTACTGGCAGCACGTGCTGGATCGCCCGCCTCAGAGCCTGCTCGACGCCCTGTGTCAGGGCAGAGACAACGGCGCGCAGATCGTCGGGCTCTGTCTGGGTGCCTTTGTGCTGGGTTACGCGGGCATTCTGAGCGGCAAACGGGCGGCCACGCACTGGGAATTTGAACGCCAGTTCCAGGCACAGTTCCCGGATGTTCAGCTGGATATCAACGCGCTGTACGTGGATGACGGCAACATCATCACCTCTGCCGGTACTGCAGCCGCGCTCGACTGCTGTCTGTACATCATTCGCCAGCGCTTTGGCAGCGTGGTCGCCAACCAGATTGCCCGACGGATGATTGTGCCGCCGCATCGCGACGGTGGGCAGGCGCAGTTTATTGCGCAGCCGGTGCCAAAAGATACCCGCGATGCCCGCATCAACCGCCTGATTGACTATCTCCAGCAGCATATTACCGAGCCTCATAACCTCGATTCGCTGGCGCAGGTGGTGTCGATGAGCCGCCGCACCCTGACCCGCCACTTTATCAACGCCACCGGAATGAGCGTGGCGGAGTGGCTTACCGCCGAGCGCCTGCGGCGCAGCCAGATTTTACTGGAGGCCGGCGCTCTGCCAATTGAGAGCGTGGCGGAGCAGGTGGGATTTTTGTCCGCGGTCACCTACCGTCAGCAGTTCAAATCTCGCTTTGGGGTCAGCCCGGCAGAGTGGCGCAGAGCGTTTCGTACTGTGTCCTGAGCGGCGGTCGGACGGATATCACCGCAAAAAAAAGACGACAGTGAGGTGTCGTCTAAGGGTGGAACGTAACGTGCCCTGAGTGAGGGTCATTCAGGCCTTCTCATCATATGTCGTTAACTGACCGACAGGCGCAGAGCCAGATCTTCCGGATAGGGGTCAAAGTAGTTCTGCGTCAGCAGGTAGCGGTCAGGATATTCAGCCAGATAGTGCTTCAGCAGGGTGAGCGGGGCGAGAATAGGCAGCAGCCCGGCGCGATAGTGAAGGATCACATCGCGCAGCTCGCCGCGCTGACGGGTCGTGAGCTGATTGCGGAAATAGCCCTGGATGTGCATCAGCACGTTAGTGTGATTTTTACGCGAGGCCGGTTTTTTCAGGATCGTCATCAGTTTTTCACGGTAAGCCACGAAAAAGGCGTCCAGATCTTCCCACTCGTGCAGCGAGGCGACGAACGGGCCTATCTCGCGGTAGCCCGCCTGATGGTGCGCCAGCAGCTGCAGTTTGTAGCGGCTGTGGAAGTCGAGCAACGCGCGGCGCGTCAGGCCGCTGGCCCGCAGGGTATTCAGCTCATGCAGGGCGAAAACCCGTTCGACAAAATTTTCCCGCAATATCGGGTCGTGCAGACGGCCATCTTCCTCCACCGGCAGCCACGGGTACTGTTCCAGCAGAGCTTTAGTGAAGAGTCCCACGCCCTCCTTACGCCCGCGATTACCCTTCTCGTCATACAGCCGCACGCGCTCCATGCCGCAGCTCGGTGATTTGGCGCAGACGATAAACCCCGACAGCTCGCCCAGCCGGGGGAGATAGTCGGCGGCGAACGCGGCCATTTTCTGCGTCACATCGTCGTGCGGCGCATGGCTGAACCGCATCTCAATCTCCCCGACAGGGGTCTGAACCAGACGCAGCGCCGGACGAGGGACGGGCAGGCCAATCGCCATCTCCGGACAGACCGGTTTGAAGCTTACCCACGACGCCAGGCTATCCATCACAAAAGTCATCCTTTTATGCCCGCCGTCGAACCGGACGGCCGAGCCGGTTAAACATCCGCTGATCCCAATGACGGGTTGAGTGTTCATGGTGCTATCCTCTTTACGGCGCTTTTCGGGTGAAGAAAAGCGTGACGGTGCCTACGGTGATGCCGAATTTCTTCATCTCTGTTTTATTGAAAAGATGTGTCCCGTCCTGCAGGTACATCCAGTCGTCAAAATCCAGCAGCCAGGTGCTGCCGCTGGCGGTGACGTTCATGCTGTAGCGCCAGTGAAAAGCATTGCCTGCCGCCTCGCCTGCGGCCACGCCTTCGATATCCCCGGCGGTGCCTTCGTAGCGATCGGCGCTGACGCGCCGAATGTGCCAGACGCGCTGCTGTTTTTCGCCGTCGTCATAAACAAAACGCTCGTTGAGGGTTAACGTGTCGCCAGCGACATCGCCGTCGATCTCCACGTGAAAACGGCGCAGCTGTTTGCCGCTGCGGTCCTGCACCATTCCCCATGCTTCGGTTTTCCCGCTGAAGAAGTGGAAGATATCGAGCGGTGGCTGCTGGTGCCGGTAATCGTCAATCTGTGAACTACAGCCGGCCAGCAGCATCAACATCGCCAGGCCGAGCGTCAGGATGCGTCTCATTTTTCACCTCCGATCAACTGCTGACGCAGTTCAGGGTATTGCGTGCGCGGGTCGAGCCAGATGGCCAGGAATCGCGCGCTGAATGCTTCAGACTGGCGCGGTCCGAGTGGACGAAAGGTTTTTTGCGCCGCCGTGGCGCGGTACCAGAACTGCCCCTGTTTATCGTGCACAACGAACGCCAGCTGGGTGCCCGGCGACACGTCCGGCCACAGCGACTGCAGCATGCGCAGCCAGGCTTCACTTTGCGGCTCGCGCTGCAGAATGCCCTGCGCCTGCCACTGATCGCGGGTGGCATCGACCAGCTCGTTGCGGTCAATATCGCGTTTATAGGTAATAATCAGCGCCTGATCCTGCGCCAGGCCGTAAAACTGCCCGTCCGGGGTGCGCAGCTGCGAGGTGTAGACGGTAAACGGCCCCCAGCTGAGGGTCGCATCGCCCACTTTGCGCCAGCTAAGCCAGTCGGCGGCGTGCGCCACCGGCGAGAGGATCACGAGGTACAGCAGCATCAGCAGTGCGGGTTTCATTGTCGTCTCCCCATCAGAATGTGGAAAAACAGCATCAGCACCAGCCAGCCCGGCGCCATCCAGCTGACGACGATAAACGTCGGCTGCAGAAAGACGATCGCCCCCAGCCGTTCGCCTATCACGTACGCCACCGGGCCACCCACCGTAGCCA
>JAFACP010000299.1 GCA_023425455.1 Pseudomonadota bacterium
CTGGCTGCTGACCTGCAGCACCTCCTGATTGAGGGCATCGGACGTCATGCCTGCGGGGATATCACTGGGCAGGTCACGCAGGTTATTGAGCTGCGAGCGCAGCGTTTGCGACAGTTTCGGGAAGTTGTCGATCACCTGCTGGTATTGTCGGGCGCGCTCAAGGGACGCTTTGCGCTCCTCAAGCGCGTTCAGCGCGGTCTGGAGCGTTTCGACGGTGTCTGGCTGCGCGGGTTTCGCCGCCCTGGCCTGCTCCAGCTCCTGCGTGATCTGTTTGGCGTCGGGGGCTGTCGCTGCGTACGCCCCCATGCTGAGGCACCAGGCCATCAGTAGTACGATAATCGGGCGCACGTCAGCGATTCCTTCTAATTAGCCTGCGTCTTTGCTGTCGTCAACCAGAGGGCTGGCGTCATCCACCGCCTGCGGGACAGGCTCTGCGTCAGGCGTCACAACGCTCTCCGTCGAAACGGCCAGCGGTTGGCCCAGTTTGGTTGCAGAGAGGCTTTCCAGTGATTCAACCAGCGCCACTTTGCCTGGCGCAAACAGGTTAATCACCGTCGAACCCAGCTTGAAGCGGCCCATTTCCTGCCCTTTCAGCAGCGCGACGGAGCCCTCTTCTTCGCCTGCCGGCCAGGTCCAGCGCTTGATCACCCCTTCGCGAGGCGGGGTAATGGTCCCGGCCCAGACGGTTTCGATACTGCCGACAATGGTCGCGCCCACCAGGATTTGCGCCATCGGACCAAACTCCGTGTCGAACAGGCAGATCACGCGCTCGTTGCGGGCAAACAGGTTAGGCACGTTCTGTGCCGTCAGGTGGTTTACCGAGAAGAGATCGCCCGGTACGTAGATCATTTCGCGCAGGATACCGTTACACGGCATATGGACGCGGTGATAGTCGCGCGGAGAGAGATAGGTAGTGGCAAAGCTGCCGTTGCGGAACAGATCGGCCATCAGGTAGTTGCCGGCCAGCAGCGCTTCCAGGCTGTAGTTGTGGCCTTTTGCCTGCAGAATTTTATCGTTTTCGATATGACCGAGCTGGCTTATCACCCCGTCGGCAGGCATCACCAGCACCGCCGGGTCGGTATTGACCGGGCGGACGTCGTCGCGCAACGGGCGGACGAAGAATTCATTGAAGGTACGATAGCTCGCGGTGTCCGGCTTCTGCGCCTCTTTCATATCGACCTTGTAGTATTTCACGAACAGGTCGATAACCAGTTTGGTTAGCCAGCCCGCGCGTTTGCTTGCGCCCCAGCCCGCCAGGCGAGTGAGCCACAGTTTCGGCAGAATGTATTGAAGCGAAAGTTTAAATGCGTTTAACAAGGTAGCCTCCAGGCCATTGTTTTGTCGTTCCTGATCCGGCGGTTAACCACCGGATCCTGAAAAAAGGGGACGATTTTAGCGATGCTTAGTGTCGTTGTCAGTCATCCGTTTCAGAAAAGCTTTTACGTGTTTTTACCTGGGCCATGCTTTCGAGAATACGGTGGTAATTTTCGAAACGGGTTTCCGCAATTTCACCGTTTTCGACCGCCTCGCGGATAGCGCAGCCGGGGTCGTTGTCGTGTTTGCAGTCGCGGTATTTGCAAGCGCCTAAATAATCATGGAATTCGACAAATCCATTAAAGATTTGTTCCGGTTCAAGGTGCCACAGACCAAATTCGCGTACGCCGGGTGAGTCGATCACATCGCCGCCGTGCGGGAAGTGGTAGAGGCGTGAGGCGGTGGTGGTGTGCTGACCGAGGCCGGAGACGTCGGACACATCGTTGGTCAGGATCTGCTGCTGAAGGCCGAGAAGATTATTCAGCAGGCTCGATTTACCGACGCCGGACTGGCCCGCAAAAATGCTGATACGGTCGGTTAAGGCCTCTTCCAGTGGCTTCAGGCCGTCCTGAGTATGGCTGGAAACCATCAGCACGCGATAGCCAATGTGACGGTAGATATCCATCTGCTCATTCACGAACTCCATACCGTCGTCATCCAGCAGATCGATCTTGTTCAGCACGATAATCGGTTCAACCTGCAGGGTTTCGCAGGCGACGAGATAGCGGTCGATAATATTGAGCGAAAGCTCGGGTAATATCGCTGACACAATGACTATCTGATCGATGTTGGCGGCGATGGGCTTCACGCCGTCGTAGAAATCAGGGCGCGTCAGCACCGAGGTGCGGGGATGCACCGCCTCAACGATGCCTTTTACCGCGACGCCTTCGGCCGCCTCTTTGCCTGGACGCCAGACGACGCGGTCACCGGTGACCAGCGAGCGAATGGTTCGGCGAATATTGCAGCGGTGAACACCGCCGTCGGCGGATTCCACATCGGCATGCATACCGAAACGGCTGATCACGGTGCCTTCAGTCGGTTCGCCAAACAGGTTATCGTCGTAATCGACCTTCTCCGCAGTGGTTTTAAGACGGCGCTGGTGATTGGCCTTCACACGGCGCTGCTGCCCTTTGGAGAGTTTATTTTTACTCAATCGCGCTGGCTCCTGGTCGCCCATAATGGGCAAAACCTCTATGATACACTCTAATTAATACTAGTTAACCTGCTACAGCCGGTTATGCGAGAAGGGTGGAAAATAACATGAGCGCGGATGAAAACAACCTGATTTGGATCGATCTTGAGATGACCGGGCTGGATCCCGAGCGCGATCGCATCATTGAAATAGCAACGCTGGTCACCGATGCCAACCTGAATATTCTGGCCGAAGGGCCAACCATTGCCGTTCATCAGTCAGATGAACAACTTGCGCTGATGGATGAGTGGAACGTGCGCACCCACACCGGCAGCGGGCTGGTGGAGCGCGTGAAGGCCAGCACCCAGGGGGATCGCGAGGCAGAGCTGGCGACCATTGCCTTCCTGAAGCAGTGGGTTCCGGCCGGGAAATCCCCTATTTGCGGCAACAGCATCGGTCAGGATCGTCGTTTCCTGTTCAAATACATGCCGGAGCTGGAGTCTTACTTCCATTACCGCTATCTGGATGTCAGCACCCTGAAAGAGCTCGCGCGCCGCTGGAAGCCGGAAATTCTCGACGGGTTCAAAAAGCAGGGGACGCACCAGGCGATGGATGACATTCGTGAGTCTGTCGCGGAGCTGGCCTACTACCGTGAGAACTTTATTAAGCTTTGATTCAGCAACTTGCCGGGCTGCGCCTGCGTGTTACCCGGCCTGTTACCCCCTGAAGCGGTGTAAAAACATGCAAAGCGATGAATATTCCATCACTTGAACTGAATTTCACAAAAAACGCTTTTAGGGGGGTTGCAGCTAAACGGATTTCTCGTATAATGCGCCTCCCGTAAC
>JAFACP010000390.1 GCA_023425455.1 Pseudomonadota bacterium
GCCGTGGGGACCGGCTTAAACACCCATCCGGAGTACGCTGTCCGGGTCGCCGATGCACTGGCAACGGCCACCGGCCTGCCGTTTGTCACCGCCCCCAACAAATTTGAAGCGCTGGCGACCTGCGATGCGCTGGTCCACAGCCATGGCGCGCTGAAAGGGCTGGCGACGTCGCTAATGAAGATCGCCAATGACGTGCGCTGGCTTGCCTCCGGCCCGCGCTGCGGTATCGGGGAGATCCAGATCCCGGAAAATGAGCCGGGCAGCTCCATCATGCCGGGGAAAGTCAATCCGACCCAGTGCGAGGCGATGACGATGCTCTGCTGTCAGGTGATGGGTAACGATGTGGCGGTCAATATGGGCGGTGCGTCGGGTAATTTTGAGCTTAACGTTTATCGCCCCATGGTTATCCATAATTTCCTGCAGTCGGTTCGGCTGCTGGCGGACGGCATGGCGAGCTTTAACGAGCACTGCGCGGTGGGGATTGAGCCCAATCGCGAGCGCATCGCTCAGTTGCTCAGCGAGTCCCTGATGCTGGTCACGGCGCTCAATACCCATATCGGCTACGACAAAGCGGCGGAGATCGCCAAAAAAGCGCATCAGGAAGGGCTGACGCTAAAAGCCGCTGCACTGGCGCTGGGCTATCTGACGGAAAGCGAGTTTGATCGCTGGGTACGCCCGGAAGCGATGGTCGGTAACGGACAATAATCACTGGGCCAGATACAGGTGCAGCCGCGGGATCATCAGCTGCAGCGGCTGCGCCTGAGGCTTATAGCGGTGCTGGATATTCCCGGCGTCGTAATTAAGCAGCTCGCCGATATCCGGCACCACCGCCCCCTGGTCGGCATCGTACAGTGCAATCAGTGGCGCAGGGCAGGCGTACTGCACCTGCTTTTGCTGGCCGGAATACCAGACTCTGGCGATAGGCTGAACCTTCACCGGACGCTTGATCTTCAGGCGCGCGTGAGCCGGAAGAGAGGCGATACTGTGGTACTCCTGCTCCAGATGCTCAATCCACTGTTCGCGGGACCAGGGTGCCACGCTGCGCGGCGTTTTCAGGCTTTTTTCCAGCAGCGCGAGAACCTCATCACGGCTGAAATTCTTAATAATGTGCTTGTTGGCCCAGCCGAAGCGCAGGGTGGCCGGGTGGCGCAATACCGTCAGCGAGCGGTAGGCATTGAGGGTAATTAACCCGGGCAACTGGCGATGTACCCACTCGAAACGGGCCGCAGGAGCCAGACCTGACTCTTCGGTGACGATCTTTTCGAAGGCCGCCTTCAGCGAATTGATGTGCGCGATGCGGTTTTCCAGCGCCTCACGCGAGACCGTATCGGTCTGCAGACAGATAACCCCGGGCAGGCGGACTGCCGCCTTGCTGCTGCGATCCTCCGACTGTTGCTGAATAAACAGATGGCGGTAATGGGAGAGCGCCAGCATCAGCGCGGCATTGCCGATATGCTGTGTTACCTCAATGGTCTCAAGCGGCTCGTGCTCAGCGCCTTTCGCCACATCCGGCAGAGAAAAGACCCTCGCCGCCAGCAGACGGCAGCCCTGCAAGACGTCGCACAGGGTCAGTAAGTCACGCTCGATCTCGCGAAAGGTCGTGTTCAGTCGTTCAATCAGGTCATAGGCGGCCACAGGTGATCTTCCTTAGTTACAACATACTCAAGATATAGCACAGCACGCCGGGTCAGGCCAGCGTGCGAGGGGTGTCAGGCAGGGAGGGGAAGGGCGTGATACACCGGCCAGCTAAAACAAAAGCGTGCCCCACCGGGCTGACTCGCTTCGCAGCGCACGCTACCGCCCATCGCCTGGGCGATGGAGTGCACAATGGCCAGCCCCAGGCCGCAGCCGCCGGTGGCGCGGTCGCGGCTGGGGTCGAGGCGCACGAACGGCTCGAAGACGTTCTCGCGCTCCTCCTGCGCAATACCGGGACCGTCGTCCTCGACGCACAGGGTGGCCTGACTGCCCTGCAAATCGAGGCTTATCCAGAGCGTGCTTTCGCTGTAACGCAGCGCGTTATTGAGCAGGTTATCCAGCACCCGCTCCATCAGGCGCATATCGAGTGCGCCATACTCGCCCGGCGTGACGGTTTTCAGCAGCAGCGTGCGCTGCGGGTTAACGCTTTGCACATCATCGATATGGCTGCGCAGCCACTCCGGCAGGTTCGGGGTCGTCAGCGTCAGTTCATTTTGCGGCCGGTCGAGGCGGGCGTAGGTCAGAAGCTCCTCGATCAGCGCTTCCAGTTGACCAATATCGCGATTCAGCGCCTGAGATTCCGCCTCAGTCAGCTGTTCACTCATCTCCAGCCGGTAGCGCAGCCGCACCAGCGGGGTCCGCAGTTCGTGGGCAATGCCGTCAATCAGCTGTTTTTTACTGGCGATCAGGGCGTTGATGTTATCGGCCATCTGGTTAAACGCCACCCCGAGGCGTTCAAAGCTGGAGCCGCTGTCGAAGTGGATACGTTCGGTAAGATGCCCCTCGCCGAAGCGCTGGGCGGCCGCTTCAATACGTAGCATGTCCTGCCAGTGGGGGCGCATCCAGATAAACACCGGGAAGGCCAGCGAGATGGCGATAAAGGCCAGTAACGCCATATCCAGCAGGCGCATCTGGTGCAGATAGTAAAGGTAGGGAACCGGCCCCACCGCCAGCACGTAGTGGCTGCGGGGGATGCGCTGAATAAAGGTGTACTTTTCGTCCAGCGCGACGATGTCTCCGTCACGCAGGCGCTGCATTGCGGGCGCGTCTAAGTCGAAATCCTTCAGCGGCTCGATGCGCAGGTCAAACGACAGATTCAGATCCAGCTCTTTCAGCGTACGCGCCCAGTCGTGCGGTGGAATTTCCCGCAGTTCACTGCGCATCAGGTACAGCGAACTTTTCATCAGATCGTCCAGCGACTGACGGCCTGCCCGTTCGGCGGTAAACTTATAGACCAGCCCGACCAGCAGGGTCATCACCAGGAAACAGACAAACAGCAGAAGATAGAACTGCACAAACAGCTTTTTCATTAACTATCACCGAAAATCAATATGTTATCCCTCCCGGATTTGACCTCCAGAGGTACATCTGATTTTATTACATTTTGTCCGGGTTGTTCGAGGTGCTGATCCATACTTTAATCAAACTCAATACCATCAGTCCCGGTATTGCGGCAACCAGCGTTGCAATGATGAAGGGGGTCATAAAATTACCTTATTTATTAAGCGTGTCTGTTTGACCCTTTTATCCGGTTCGAGTTCCGGAGTAGGCCAGATTACCAAAAAATGTGTGAAAAAATAGCGGCAAAAAATGTTGCGCGGAAATCGTTAAAACATGAAAGGCATTTTTTATAAAAATATCCTGTATTACTGTGGACAGAGACAGGGTGCCTCCCGGTCAGATTTTGGCTAACCTCCGTGAGGCGCTGCATCAGTTATACATGACGAGGTCATATTACGCGTTCCCGACGCTCAGGAGGGTTCACCCTGTCATCAACAGGGCCATTAAACAGACCTGAATGATTTTATTGTGAATTTGTGCTTGCGATTTCGCAAATACGGATGGGTTATACGCGCTACGCGTGATGCTTAAAGATTTTGCTGCTGACGACGCTATTTTTAGTGAATGTCATTGTTGATTTGCAGAATATGCACTTTGCACCGAATGGATTTTTTTTCGGAAATATCAAAGACAGACGTTCTGTACTGGGAGCCATGACAACATGGGCATCTGAAATGGATAGGTAGTGTGATAAATTTTACCTTATTAACTGTACTGGCTTTGATTATTAACCGAAAAGTCTTGCATTTTTAAGTTTTACCTTTTTTGCAATCAGCCGGAAAATAAAAGCAGCAATAATGTGATTAAGCGTGTATGGTGGCAGTCCCTTAACTCAGGAGATGCCTATGTCTGGACGTAAAAACACGCAATCCCGCCGTAATCATTTAGTGAAATGCCCATGTCCGAACTGTTC
>JAFACP010000403.1 GCA_023425455.1 Pseudomonadota bacterium
CTAATACTCCGCGCCATAAATAGCTCGGCCAAAGAATTAGGAGCGTGTAGGATGGCGGAAAGCTTTACGACGACCAATCGTTTTTTCGACAATAAAAATTATCCACGCGGGTTCTCTCGTCACGGCGATTTCACCATCAAAGAGGCTCAATTACTTGAGCGCCATGGTTATGCCTTTAACGAGTTAGATCTGGGTAAACGTGAGCCTGCAACCGAAGACGAGAAACAGTTTGTCTCTGTTTGCCGTGGTGAGCGTGAACCACAGTCTGAAGCGGAACGTGTATGGATCAAGTACATGGCGCGTATTAAGCGTCCTAAGCGTTTCCATACCTTGTCTGGTGGTAAACCGCAAATGGAAGGCGCGGAAGATTACACAGAGTCAGATGATTAATATAAAAAAGGGGCTTCGGCCCTTTTTTTATGCCAGCATTTTTTGCAGATGAAGTAATAAGCGGTCAATCGCACGGTAGCTCAATGCTTCCTGCAGATGGTGTCTTGCAATATCGGGCTCTCCCTGAACGTCGGCAATTGTACGAGCAACTTTCAGCAAGCGTTGCCACGCACGAATGGAGAGGCCAAAGCGTACCAGCGTCTCCTCCAGCCAGCATGCGTCATCATCCCGCAGACGGCAAAACTGCCGAATCTCCGTATTATCCAGACAGGCGTTCAGCTTGTGCTGACGTTCATATTGCCTCGCCCGGGCAAGACTGACCCGCTCACGCACGCTGGCAGTATTCTCCCCCCTTCGACTGGCCTGACTGAGCAGTCCCGGCGGAGGGAGAGGAATTTCCAGAGATAAGTCAAAACGGTCAAGGAACGGACCAGACAGTTTCCCCAGGTAGCGAAGCGTCTGTTCAGGTGTACACCGGTTATGCGTACCCCGATAGTGTCCGGTAGGACTCGGATTCATCGCGGCGATAAGCTGGAATCGCGCGGGATAACTGATTTTAGCCCGGGTGCGGGAAATATGAATCTGTCCAGATTCAATTGGTTCCCGGAGCGCATCGAGAACGCGTCGTTCGAACTCGGGTAATTCGTCGAGAAATAAGATCCCGTTGTGTGCCAGTGAGATCTCTCCTGGCTGGGGAATTGACCCTCCTCCAACCATTGCACTCAGGGACGCGCTATGATGCGGCGAGCGGAAGGGCCGGCGTCGCCACTGCTTTTGCAATGAAACCGTATGGCCGAGGCTATAGATAGCAGCACTCTCCAGCGCTTCGTGATTATTCAGTGGCGGGAGCAAACCATTTAATCTGCTCGCCAGCATAGTTTTACCTGTACCGGGTGGACCAATTAATAACAGGTTATGTCCGCCGGCTGCGGTAATCTCTAGCGCCCGCTTCCCCTGTTCCTGGCCAATAATGTCGCTAAGATCTTCTGGTGTCTCCCACTCTCTGTCACCGGGTTCTTCAGGTTCGGCCAGCGCATGCCGGCCTTCCAGATAAGCGCATACCTCCTGCAAATGCTGCGCGATCAGACATCCTTTCTCAGCAATAAGGCTCACCTCTGGTGCATTCTCGTGGGAGACAATAATTTGCCTCCCGGCACGTAAGGCTTCCATCGCTCCAGAGATGGCGCCAGGAACGCCTCTTAGTGCGCCCGTAAGCGCCAGTTCACCAATGAACTCGTACGAGCCCAGCATCGTTGCTTTGAGCTGCTCAGAGGCAGCGAGAAGCGCTATGGCGATAGGTAAATCATATCGCCCACCCTCTTTCGGTAAATCTGCGGGAGCAAGATTGATGGTAATTTTCTTTGCGGGAAAGGCATAACCGCTATTGATAATGGCGCTGCGAACGCGATCCCGGGCTTCTCGTACCGTCGTTTCCGGCAATCCAACCAGCGTGAGCCCGGGAAGCCCATTACTTAAATGGACCTCTACCGAGATCAGGGGGGCATTCACCCCAAGTGCGGCACGGGTATATACAACCGACAATGACATAAACACCTCCTCATGAGGTGACTATGCCAGCGATGAACGTTGAGTTTTTAGCGTCTTTTCCCTAATTTACGACGCTCGTTCCCGATTTTTAGCTGCAAAATATAATTGTTGCACACAGGTTGAAGCAGCTTCGCAAACAGCGATAACGCCATGTTCTGACCGGCAGAGGTATCTTAAAAAAGTGAGGAAAATTCATTTTCTGTTTTCTTCAAATAAAACAAACACTTTTTATGAAATAGTTTGCGTGCTAAATAAAGCGATCATAAATAAATCTTGTGTTTGATTGAATAACTGTGATACCTCTTTAGGTATTCCTTCGAACAAGTTGCAGAAAGAACTGAAAAATGACAGCCCTTCTACGAGTGATTAGCCTGGTCGTGATTAGCGTGGTGGTGATTATTATCCCACCGTGCGGGGCTGCACTTGGACGAGGAAGGGCTTAAAAATCAAGCCTTAACGAACTAAGACCCCCGCACCGAAAGGTCCGGGGGTTTTTTTATGACTAAAAAACATAAACGAGGAGCAGAGAACTATGAGTAGCACAAAATTCTGTTTCTCCCGATTTACGACGGGGAACTAACTATGAATGGGGCACAGTGGGTAGTACATGCGTTGCGCGCGCAGGGAGTCGAAACTGTTTTCGGTTATCCGGGCGGCGCAATAATGCCGATTTACGATGCATTGTATGACGGCGGCGTGGAACATCTGTTGTGCCGACACGAGCAGGGCGCGGCAATGGCTGCGATTGGCTATGCACGTGCCACGGGTAAAACCGGTGTTTGTATGGCAACGTCAGGTCCGGGAGCGACGAACCTGATTACTGGCCTGGCCGATGCATTGCTCGATTCCGTTCCCGTTGTCGCGATCACGGGCCAGGTTGCTTCTCCTTTTATCGGGACCGACGCGTTCCAGGAAGTGGATGTGCTCGGTTTGTCGCTGGCATGCACTAAACACAGCTTCCTGGTGCAGTCTCTGGATGAGCTCCCCGGCGTGATGGCTGAAGCTTTCCTGGTTGCCAGTTCCGGCCGTCCTGGTCCGGTTCTTGTTGATATTCCGAAAGATATTCAGGTTGCTGTTGGCGATCTGGAGCCGCATTTCTCCACCGTTGAAAACGATGCTGTTTTCCCCCATGCCGGGCTGGAAAAGGCGCGTCAGATGTTGGCGCAGGCACAAAAACCGATGCTCTATATCGGTGGCGGAGTCGGTATGGCTCAGGCGGTCCCCTCGCTTCGTGAATTTATCGCAATGACGCAAATACCCGCCACCTGTACGCTGAAGGGGCTGGGCGCGGTAACGGCAGACTACCCGTATTATCTGGGCATGCTGGGTATGCACGGCACCAGGGCGGCAAATCTGGCGGTGCAGGAGTGTGATTTACTGATCGCAGTGGGGGCACGTTTTGACGACCGTGTAACCGGTAAGCTGAACACCTTCGCGCCGAATGCCGAAGTCATCCATATGGATATTGATCCCGCCGAAATGAATAAATTGCGTCAGGCGCATGTGGCTCTACAGGGCGATCTGAACGCATTATTACCGGCGTTACAGCAGCCGCTGGACATCAATGACTGGCGTAACCATACGGCTGATATGCGCGTGGAATATGCCTGGCGTTATGACCATCCGGGTGAAGCCATCTATGCGCCTCTGCTGTTAAAGCAGTTGTCTGATCGTAAACCAGCAGACAGCGTAGTGACCACCGACGTGGGCCAGCATCAAATGTGGTCAGCGCAGCACATGACCTACAGCCGTCCGGAAAATTTCATTACGTCCAGTGGCCTGGGCACGATGGGCTTTGGCCTGCCAGCCGCCGTTGGTGCTCAGGTTGCCCGTCCGAACGATACCGTGATCTGTATTTCCGGTGACGGCTCTTTCATGATGAACGTTCAGGAGCTTGGCACCGTTAAGCGCAAGCAGTTACCGCTGAAAATTGTGTTACTCGATAACCAGCGTTTAGGCATGGTTCGTCAGTGGCAACAGCTGTTCTTCCAGGAGCGTTACAGCGAAACAACCCTGACGGACAACCCCGATTTCCTCACACTGGCCAGTGCCTTTGGCATTCCTGGCCAGCACATCACCCGTAAAGACCAGGTTGAAGCGGCACTCGACACCATGTTGGCAAGCGAAGGGCCTTACCTGCTTCATGTCTCAATCGACGAGCTTGAGAATGTCTGGCCATTGGTACCACCCGGTGCCAGTAACTCAGAAATGCTGGAGAAATTATCATGATGCAACATCAGGTCGCCGTACAGGCTCGCTTTAACCCGGAAACATTAGAGCGCGTTTTGCGAGTGGTTCGCCACCGTGGTTTTCAGATTTGTTCTATGAATATGGAGACAGCCACTGACGCGCAGAATATCAATATCGAATTAACCGTTGCCAGTCCGCGGTCGGTCGACTTACTGTTTACCCAGTTAAATAAACTGGTAGACGTTGCACATGTTGCCATCTGCCAGAGCACAACCACATCACAACAAATTCGCGCATAAGCGTGACAGGACGAGAAAATGACGACGAAAAAAGCTGATTACATTTGGTTCAATGGTGAGATGGTTCGTTGGGAGGACGCAAAAGTCCACGTGATGTCCCATGCGTTGCACTACGGTACGTCTGTTTTTGAAGGCATCCGTTGCTACGACTCTCACAAAGGGCCAGTGGTGTTCCGTCACCGTGAACATATGCAGCGTCTGCATGACTCAGCCAAAATTTATCGTTTTCCGGTTTCTCAGAGCGTTGATGAGCTGATGGAAGCGTGCCGCGAGGTCCTTCGTAAGAACAACCTGACCAGCGCGTACATTCGCCCACTGGTATTTGTTGGCGATGTAGGTATGGGCGTTAACCCGCCTGCAGGCTATAACACTGATGTGATCATTGCTGCGTTCCCGTGGGGCGCCTATCTGGGCGCGGAAGCGCTGGAGCAGGGGATCGACGCAATGGTTTCTTCGTGGAACCGCGCTGCACCTAATACGATCCCGACCGCTGCAAAAGCGGGTGGTAACTATCTCTCTTCTCTGCTGGTCGGTAGCGAAGCACGTCGTCATGGCTATCAGGAAGGTATTGCTCTGGATGTGAATGGATACATCTCTGAAGGTGCAGGTGAGAATCTGTTTGAAGTGAAAGATGGGGTACTGTTCACACCGCCATTTACCTCATCCGCGCTGCCAGGTATCACCCGTGATGCCATTATCAAGCTGGCGAAAGATCTGGGTATCGACGTTCGTGAGCAGGTTCTGTCCCGCGAATCTCTGTATCTGGCCGATGAAGTGTTCATGTCCGGCACCGCTGCTGAGATCACCCCAGTACGCAGCGTCGACGGTATTCAGGTAGGTGAAGGTCGCTGCGGCCCGGTCACCAAACGTATTCAGCAAGCATTCTTTGGCCTCTTCACCGGTGAAACCGAAGATAAATGGGGCTGGTTGGATCAGGTTAATCACTAAGTATAAATATGGGGCGGCACGTACCGTCCCATTGACGAGACAGACGGGAGTAAATAAAGCATGCCTAAGTATCGTTCCGCCACCACCACCCATGGCCGTAATATGGCGGGGGCCCGCGCACTGTGGCGCGCCACCGGGATGACCGACGCCGACTTCGGCAAGCCGATTATCGCTGTGGTGAACTCCTTTACCCAGTTCGTGCCGGGTCACGTACACCTGCGCGATCTCGGTAAGCTGGTTGCCGAACAAATCGAAGCCTCAGGCGGTGTGGCGAAAGAGTTCAACACCATCGCGGTGGATGACGGTATCGCTATGGGC
>JAFACP010000411.1 GCA_023425455.1 Pseudomonadota bacterium
TCATCAGCGTCGACTTCCCCGAACCGTTTTCGCCGCACAGCGAAACCACCTCGCCGGGGTTCAGCCGCAGGCTCACGTTGTCGACGGCTTTCACCGCGCCAAAGGCTTTGGTGATACTTTTCATTTCAAGTAAATAAGGCATAACGGCTCCACATAACTCGAAGAGTGAACAGCGCAAATCGATGCGCCCCCGCAGGCGGGGGCGGCGTTGGACTACAGTTCACTCTTTTTGTGGAAACCGTCTTTAATGACGGTGGCGTCGATGTTCTCTTTATTGACTTCAATCGGGGTGAGCAGGCGCGCCGGGACATCCTTCAGGCCGTTATACAAGGTGGTGTCGGCTTTCGGCTGCGCGTTATTGCCCAGCTCAACGGCAATCTCTGCGGCGGTATTGGCAAGCTCGGTAATCGGCTTGTACACCGTCATGGTTTGCGTGCCGGAAATAATCCGTTTGACCCCGGCCAGGTCGGCATCCTGACCGGAAATCGCCACTTTCCCGGCCAGCCCCTGGGCGCTCAGCGCCTGAATGGCGCCACCGGCCGTCGCATCGTTTGAGGCCACCACTGCGTCAATCTTGTTGTTATTCGCCGTTAAGGCGTTTTCCATAATTTTCAGCGCATTTTCAGGCAGCCAGCCATCAACCCACTGATCGCCGACGATCTTAATTTTGCCGTCTTTAATATAAGGCTGCAGGACCTTCATTTGCCCTTCACGGAACAGTTTGGCGTTGTTATCAACCGGCGAGCCGCCCATCAGGAAATAATTTCCCTGAGGCACCTGATTAACCAGGCTTTGCGCCTGTAATTCGCCGACTTTTTCATTGTCGAAGGAAATATAAAAATCAATATCCGCATTATTAATCATGCGGTCATAGGCCAGAACTTTTATGCCTTCCTGTTTTGCCTCTTTAACGACATTGCTTAATACCTGGCCGTTATAAGGGATAATCACCAGCACATCAACGCCGCGGTTGATCATATTCTCAATTTGCGACATTTGTGTTTCTTCGTTGCCGTTAGCCGACTGAACAAACACCTGTGCACCGAGCGATTCGGCTTTCTTGACAAAGATATCACGATCTTTTTGCCAGCGTTCGAGGCGCAGATCGTCAATTGCCATGCCGATCTTCACCTCTTTGGCGTGCCCCGCAAAGCTTGCAAGCAGGATGGTGGTGCAGAGCGTAAGGGACAGGTTCTTTATCTTCATAATGATATGGCCTTTTTGTAGGGTAATGTTGCTGCTGAGATAAAAGAAACGTTCACTGCGTAGACGCAGCAAATTTTTAACGTGGAAAGGCTGGCTGGCAATTACAGATTTTTATCTTCTCGTTACGATATTTGGTTTATTTCCGAAATTATGACCGCGATCTGATTTTAAAAAGCGTAAGTTATTAATTACATGTGAATCTGGAATAAGTGCCGAAAAATAATTTGTCCGGGCATTATTTTGCGAGCCAGCGCACAGTTGCGCATTCTCTCAATAGCAGTGTGAAATAACGTAATTGAGCAAGTCAAAATGTCTATTCACTATTACTCCAGTATCGACTACTCGCCGCATCCCTTGATTATGGAGCTCAATATGCAAGCTTATTTCGACCAACTCGATCGCGTTCGTTACGAAGGCCCGAAAACAACCAATCCTTTAGCATTTCGTCACTACAACCCGGATGAGCTGGTGCTGGGTAAGCGCATGGAAGACCATCTGCGCTTCGCTGCCTGCTACTGGCATACCTTCTGCTGGAATGGCGCAGACATGTTCGGCGTCGGTGCCTTTGACCGTCCCTGGCAGCAGCCTGGCGAAGCCCTTGAGCTGGCGAAGCGCAAGGCGGATGTCGCGTTTGAGTTTTTCCACAAGCTGAACGTGCCCTACTACTGCTTCCACGATGTCGACGTCTCGCCGGAAGGCGCATCGCTGAAAGAGTACCTGAGCAATTTCGCGCAGATGGTGGATGTGCTGGCGGAAAAACAGCAGCAAAGCGGCGTGAAGCTGCTGTGGGGGACGGCAAACTGCTTTACCCACCCGCGTTACGGCGCCGGTGCGGCCACGAACCCGGACCCGGAAGTGTTCAGCTGGGCAAGCACCCAGGTGGTGACGGCGATGAACGCCACCCATCAGCTCGGCGGTGAAAACTACGTGCTGTGGGGAGGGCGCGAAGGGTATGAAACTCTGCTGAATACCGACCTGCGTCAGGAGCGCGAGCAGATTGGCCGCTTTATGCAGATGGTGGTCGATCATAAACACAAAATTGGCTTCCGCGGCACGCTGTTGATCGAGCCGAAGCCGCAGGAGCCGACTAAACATCAGTATGATTATGACGTCGCGACGGTATATGGCTTCCTGAAGCAGTTTGGTCTGGAAAAAGAGATCAAAGTGAACATTGAAGCGAACCATGCCACGCTGGCCGGCCACTCGTTCCACCATGAGATAGCCTCGGCGATTGCGCTGGGCATTTTCGGCTCTGTCGACGCGAACCGCGGCGACGCGCAGCTGGGCTGGGATACCGATCAGTTCCCGAACAGCGTGGAAGAGAACGCGCTGGTGATGTACGAAATCATCAAAGCGGGCGGCTTCACCACCGGCGGCCTCAACTTTGATGCGAAAGTGCGCCGCCAGAGCACCGACAAATACGATCTGTTCTATGGTCATATCGGGGCGATGGATACGATGGCGCTGGCGCTGAAAGTGGCCGCCCGGATGATCGAGGATGGCGAGCTGGATAAGCGCGTGGCGAAGCGTTACAGCGGCTGGAACAGTGAGCTGGGCCAGCAAATTTTGAAAGGGCAGTTATCCCTTACGGAGATCGCGAAGTACGCTGAACAGCATAACCTTGCGCCGCAGCATCAGAGTGGACATCAGGAGCTGCTGGAAAATCTGGTCAATCATTACCTGTTTGATAAGTAATCGTTCTTTCAGGATGTCCATCGCCCGGTCAGCGTCGCGCGGCCGGGCATGTCTGTAACAGGAGTCACTGCAATGTATATCGGAATTGATCTTGGCACATCCGGTGTGAAAGCCATTCTGTTAACTGAACAGGGCCAGGTGCTGGCGACGCACACGGAAAAGCTGCAGGTTTCACGTCCGCATCCGCTCTGGTCGGAACAAGATCCCGGGCAGTGGTGGCAGGCGACAGATCGCGCCATGCAGGCGCTCGGCGCACAGCACAGCCTGCGCGACGTTAAGGCGCTGGGCATCGCCGGGCAGATGCACGGCGCAACGCTGCTGGACGAGCAGAATCACGTTCTGCGCCCTGCGATCCTCTGGAACGACGGCCGCTGTGCCGAAGAGTGCGCGATGCTTGAGGACCGCGTACCCACCTCGCGTGACATCACCGGTAACCTGATGATGCCGGGTTTCACCGCGCCGAAATTACTGTGGGTACAACGCCATGAGCCGGATATTTTCCGCCAGGTCGCAAAAGTGCTGCTGCCAAAAGATTACCTGCGTTTTCGCATGACCGGGGATTTTGCCAGCGACATGTCCGATGCCGCGGGCACCCTGTGGCTCGACGTGGCGAAGCGCGACTGGAGCGAGGTGATGCTTGATGCCTGCCATCTTACCCGGCAGCATATGCCCGCGCTTTTCGAAGGCAGCGACATCACGGGAACCTTGCTCCCTGCGGTGGCGGAGCGCTGGAATATGCCTGCGGTGCCGGTCGTGGCCGGGGGCGGAGATAACGCCGCCGGCGCGGTTGGCGTCGGGATGGTCGAGGCCGGGCAGGCCATGCTTTCGCTCGGCACCTCCGGCGTCTATTTTGCCGTCAGCGATGGCTATCGCAGCAACCCTGAAAGTGCGGTGCACAGTTTTTGCCATGCGCTGCCGGGCAAATGGCACCTGATGTCGGTGATGCTGAGTGCGGCATCCTGTCTGGACTGGGCGGCAAAACTGACCGGCATGGCTGATGTCCCGGCGCTGATTGCTGCCGCACAGCAGGCCGATGAACATGCGGGCGCGGTCTGGTTTTTACCCTATCTTTCCGGTGAACGCACGCCGCATAACAACCCGCAAGCGAAAGGGGTGTTCTTCGGCTTAACCCATCAGCACGGTCCGGCGGAGCTGGCGCGTGCGGTGCTGGAAGGGGTGGGGTATGCGCTGGTGGAGGG
>JAFACP010000034.1 GCA_023425455.1 Pseudomonadota bacterium
CGAACCAGAGGAAGGTTTTCCCCGCTCCAGCCGGAAATACCGTCTTTCAGGACAGATACGTTCCCGAAGCCTGCTTTATGCAGCGCGCTGGCAGACTCCTGCGCCTGCATGCCAGTACCATCAACCACGATAATCGGCTGGGCTTTATGCTTATCCAGTTCACCGATGTTGTTGGCTTTAATTTCCGCAGGCAGCAGGTTGATAGCGCCCGCAATGTGACCTTTACGGAAGTCGTCGCGCTGGCGCAGATCGACCACCACGGCATCTTCTTTGTTGATGAGACGAGTGGCTTCGCCACGCGTAATGACCTTAATTTTTGAGGTCAGACCCTTAAAGGTGGTGAAAAGCACAGCGGCCAGCAGGCCAATCCACGCGATGCTCAGAACCGGGTGGCGGCTAACAAATTGCATAATTTCTTGCATGGGGGGTAACAACTCCCGACTAAGTGATTAAAAAAACCAGGACAGGAGTATACCTGTGCGTTGTGGCAAATACAGCCAGCGACAATAAGCTAATCCATTTTCTGCGGCATGCCACGAAAAAAAAGCGGCAAAATGACCGGAGAAGGGCTATGCCTCCGCGCTTTCTTTGATCTTCTGCGGCTATTTGATCGATTCAGCTGTAGTAAAATTACGCAAATTTTTTGTCTCTTGAGCATGAGGTTGTTGCAATGTCGGTTTCTAAAAAACCTATGGTACTGGTGATTCTGGATGGCTATGGCTACCGTGAAGAGAGCCAGGATAACGCCATTTTCAACGCTAAAACCCCGGTCATGGATGCGCTGTGGGCAAAACGTCCCCATACTCTGATTGATGCATCGGGCCTGGAAGTGGGTCTGCCGGATCGCCAGATGGGTAACTCTGAAGTCGGACACGTGAACCTGGGCGCAGGCCGCATCGTGTATCAGGATCTGACCCGTCTGGACCTTGAAATTAAAGAGCGGACTTTCTTCTCTAATCCCGTGCTGTCCGGTGCCGTAGATAAGGCTGTTGCAGCCGGTAAAGCGGTGCACATCATGGGTCTGCTGTCTGCGGGCGGTGTTCACAGCCATGAAGATCACATCATGGCGATGGTGGAGCTGGCGGCCGAACGTGGCGCGGAAAAAATCTATCTGCATGCCTTCCTGATGGCCGCGATACGCCACCGCGCAGCGCCGCATCGTCCCTGCAGGCGTTTGAAGACAAGTTTGCCGCCCTCGGTAAAGGCCGCGTTGCCTCGCTGATTGGCCGTTACTACGCAATGGACCGTGACAACCGCTGGGATCGCGTTGAACAAGCCTACGACCTGATGACCCTGGCAAAAGGTGAGTTCCAGTTCGCCAGCGCTGTGGCAGCTCTGGAAGCGGCTTACGCGCGTGATGAGAACGATGAGTTCGTTAAAGCAACCGTCGTGCGTGCAGAAGGCCAGCCGGATGCCGCAATGGAAGATGGTGACGCGTTGATTTTCATGAACTTCCGCGCCGACCGCGCGCGCGAAATCACCCGCGCGTTCGTGAACACGGATTTCGACGGTTTCGCCCGCAAGAAAGTGGTCAATCTCGACTTCATCATGCTGACCGAATACGCGGCGGATATCAAAGCGCCATGCGCTTACCCGCCAGCGTCACTGGAAAATACGTTCGGTGAGTGGATGGCGAAGAAAGATAAGACGCAGCTGCGCATCTCGGAAACCGAAAAATACGCACACGTGACCTTCTTCTTTAACGGCGGCGTAGAAGAGCCGTTCAAAGGCGAAGACCGCATTCTGATTAATTCACCGAAAGTGGCGACCTACGATCTGCAGCCAGAAATGAGCTCTGAAGAGCTGACCGGAAAACTGGTCGCGGCAATCGAAAGTGGGAAGTACGACACCATCATCTGTAACTACCCGAACGGCGATATGGTCGGCCATACCGGGGTGATGGACGCGGCGATTAAGGCGGTTGAAGCGCTGGATCACTGCGTTGATCGGGTGGCGAAAGCGGTAGAAGCCGTTGGCGGCCAGCTGCTGATTACCGCCGATCACGGTAACGCAGAACAGATGCGCGACCCGGCGACCGGTCAGGCACATACCGCGCACACCAACCTGCCGGTACCGCTGATCTATGTCGGTGATAAATCGCTGAAAGCCGTGGAAGGCGGCAAGCTTTCCGACATCGCGCCAACGATGCTGACGCTGATGGGCATGGAAATCCCTGCAGAGATGACTGGCAAGCCGCTGTTCATCGTGGAATAATCCTTCCCCATGAGGGGAAAGGCGATTTTTTCAATCACATGGGTCGTGAAGCCGTACAGGTTATCAGTCAGACCCCTGCTTTACGCCAGCGCACTCAGCGCTGGCGTATTGCTGTGCGCCGCATCCGCACATGCGGATGACCGCGACCAGCTCAAATCCATCCAGGCCGATATTGCCGCCAAAGAGCGCGCGGTACGCCAGCAACAGCAGCAACGCGCCACACTGCTCGCCCAGCTTAAACAGCAGGAAGAGGCGATCTCCGCCGCCGCACGCAAACTCCGGGAAACGCAGAACACGCTCACGCAGCTCAATAAGCAAATTGACGCCATGAACGCGTCGATTGCCCGCCTGGAGCGCCAGAAGGCCGCGCAGGAAAAGAACCTGGCCGCCCAGCTTGATGCGGCCTTCCGCCAGGGCGAGCATACCGGGATCCAGCTTATCCTGAGTGGCGAAGAGAGCCAGCGCGGACAGCGCCTGCAGGCCTATTTTGGCTACCTGAACCAGGCTCGTCAGGAGACCATCGCTCAGCTAAAACAGACGCGTGAAGAGGTCTCGACGCAGAAAGCGGAGCTGGAAGAGAAACAGAGCCAGCAGCAGACGCTGCTCTACGATCAGCAGGCGCAGCAGGCGAAGCTCGAGCAGGCACGCAGCGAGCGAAAGAAAACCCTGTCGAGCCTTGAGTCATCCATTCAGGAAGGACAGAGCCAGCTGAGTGAGATGCGCGCTAACGAAGCAAAATTACGTAACAGCATCGCCCGCGCGGAAGCGGCCGCCAAAGCCCGTGCCGAAAGAGAGGCCCGCGAGGCCCAGGCCGTGCGTAACAAACAGCAGGAAGCCTCCCGCAAGGGAACCACCTACAAACCGACGGAGAGCGAACGCTCGCTGATGTCCCGTACCGGCGGGCTCGGCTCGCCGCGCGGTCAGGCATACTGGCCCGTTCGCGGAACATTACTCCATCGCTATGGCGAACAGCTGCAGGGTGAGCTACGTTGGAAAGGGATTGTTATTGCCGCAGCAGAAGGCAGTGAAGTGAAAGCGATCGCCGATGGCCGCGTGATCCTCGCCGACTGGCTCCAGGGTTACGGGCTTGTGGTGGTGGTCGAACACGGTAAAGGTGATATGAGCCTTTACGGCTATAACCAGAGCGCGCTGGTCAGCGTGGGTACCCAGGTGCGCGCGGGCCAGCCGATTGCCCTTGTGGGCAGCAGTGGCGGTCAGGGCCGCCCGTCACTCTATTTCGAAATTCGTCGTCAGGGTCAGGCGGTCAATCCACAGCCGTGGTTGGGAAGATAAGTTTTGCTTCAATTTCGTCGAATTGTTCTCTCCGTCGCCAGCGCACTGGCGCTGGCTGCGCCCGTATACGCAGGCAAACTTGCCATTGTCATTGACGATTTCGGCTATCGTCCTAAAACCGAAAACCAGGTGCTGGCCATGCCGTCAGCCATTTCCGTTGCCGTGCTCCCCAACGCGCCGCACGCCCGTGAAATGGCGATCAAAGCCCACAACGGCGGACATCAGGTTCTGATCCACCTGCCGATGGCCCCGTTGAGTAAACAGCCGCTGGAAAAAGATACCCTCCGCCCGGATATGAGCAGCGATGAGATCGAGCGCATCATCCGCGACGCCTACGACAAAGTCCCTTATGCCGTGGGGTTGAATAACCATATGGGGAGCGCAATGACCTCCAGCCTATTTGGCATGCTGAAGGTGATGCAGGCGCTGGAACGCTACAATCTCTATTTCCTCGACAGCATGACCATCGGCAACAGTCAGGCCATGCGCGCCGCTCAGGGAACCGGCGTGAAGGTGATTAAGCGCAAGGTGTTTCTCGATGATTCGCAGAATGAGGCCGATATTCGCACGCAGTTTAACCGCGCGGTACAGCTGGCGCGTCGTAACGGCTCGGCGATAGCCATCGGTCATCCGCATCCGTCCACCGTCCGCGTCCTGCAGCAGATGCTGCCAGCTTTACCTGCCGATATCACGCTGGTGCGTCCGGGCGATCTGCTCAATGAACTGCAGGTGGACACCTCAACGCCGAATCCGGGCCGGCCTGCGCCGCGCAATCCGTTCCATGGGGTGATGAACTGTAAGCCAAAACACCCTCTTCAGCCGGTCCCCGCAACGCGCTTCTTCTCGGTGATTGGCGAAAGTCTCAGTGAAAGCACGCTGGTGAAATATGTTCAGCAGCAGTGGCGGGGGTGGGGGAAAAAGGCGTAACGCCCCGCAGCAAGGCGGGGATTATTCCGCGACATGAGAGTCTGAGCGTTTACTTGCTACAGGCTCTTTTTTGTTCGAGTGCTGATACCAGGCTTTGAAATACTTCAGGAAGCTGTACGCTGTGGCGTAGAACCCGGTGACAACGCCCACTTTTCCCTGCCGCCAGGCACCGCTGAACAGATACCATTTAAAGAATGCGCCGATCGCGCTGATCACTCCACGTCCGATCGAAGGCCGTACCTGCTGGAATTTCACCAGCCTGGTGGTGTAGCCGTTTAGCTTGTTAAGGACTTCATGCAGATCGTAAAACGTATCGTGGCGCACCCGCCCCGGCATTTTGACCGTGTTGATTTTGCCTTCGACCTTATCGTCTACAGGACGCTGATTAAATTTTGCCTGGGTACGGTTAAACAAGCGCACCGGGAAATCAGGAGAAGAGACCGGATAAATGGTTCGCACCTCTTCACCCAGCACGTGCCAGTAGCGAGCAATACGCCATGCCTGGCTCGCTGAGGGCGCTTCGCCAGCCTTAAGTGCGAGGATAAAGTCGACCGTTTCTGCATCCAGGATCTCGTCGCTGTCCATGCACAAAACCCAGTCATTCACGGCCAAATCGATAGCATGGTTCATTTGCGCGCCGTGCATCGCATAAGGATGGTGGTGAGGCGCAAGCCCGTATTCACGACAGATATCGAGCGTACTGTCGGTACTGCCGGAGTCCAGTACAACGAAATCATCGGCAACTTGCAGCAAAGGAGGCAACACCTCTCGCAGCAGCCGGGCGGAGTTATAGGTTAATAAACAGACGCTGAGCTTGAACATAGGGACTGTGAAAGTAAACGGATGTTAAACAGACTCTATGATCGTTTGGACAAAAAAGCGAAGAAAAATAGCAACAATCCGATTGCAAATCGAAAAAACGTGAACAGATCGTAAAAAAAGCGCCCGCAGGCGCTTTCTCGCTTAATCCCAGCTCAGGATCACTTTCCCGGACTGTCCGGAGCGCATGGCGTCAAAGCCCTGCTGGAACTCATCGACAGAGAAACGGTGAGTGATAATCGGAGACAGATCCAGACCAGACTGGATCAGTGCCGCCATCTTGTACCAGGTTTCGAACATCTCGCGGCCATAAATGCCTTTGATGAACAGCCCCTTGAAGATCACTTTGTTCCAGTCGATAGACATATCCGATGGTGGAATACCCAGCATTGCAATACGGCCGCCGTGGTTCATGGTGTCGAGCATGGTACGGAATGCCGGCGGCGCGCCGGACATTTCCAGACCGACGTCAAAGCCCTCGGTCATGCCCAGCTCTTCCATCACGTCTGCCAGGCTCTCTTTCGACACATCCACCGCGCGGGTGACGCCCATTTTGCGCGCCAGCGACAGGCGATACTCATTCACATCGGTGATCACGACATTGCGCGCACCCACGTGTTTCGCCACCGCCGCGGCCATAATCCCGATCGGGCCTGCGCCAGAAACCAGCACATCTTCGCCCACCAGGTCGAATGACAGCGCGGTGTGAACCGCATTGCCGAACGGATCAAAGATAGACGCCAGGTCGTCAGAGATGTTGTCCGGAATTTTGAACGCGTTGAAGGCCGGGATCACCAGGTATTCAGCGAAGCAGCCTGCACGGTTAACGCCCACGCCGATGGTGTTACGGCACAGGTGCGTACGTCCACCCCGGCAGTTACGGCAGTGGCCGCAGGTGATATGGCCTTCACCTGAGACGCGGTCGCCCAGCTTAAACCCTCTCACTTCCTGACCAATGCCGACCACTTCACCGACATATTCATGCCCGACAACCATCGGTACCGGAATGGTCTTCTGCGACCACTGGTCCCAGTTGTAGATATGGACGTCCGTGCCGCAAATCGCGGTTTTACGGATCTTGATCAGCAGATCGTTATGACCGACTTCCGGCTCCGGCACGTCGGTCATCCAAATCCCTTCTTCCGCTTTCAGTTTGGATAACGCTTTCATTACACGTCCTCAGGCAATGACGCCCAGCTGTTTGCCGATGCGGGTAAAGGCTTCAACCGCACGTTCAATTTGTTCAGGCGTGTGCGCCGCAGACATCTGAGTACGGATGCGCGCCTGACCTTTTGGCACCACCGGGAAGAAGAACCCGGTGACATAAATGCCCTCTTTTTGCAGTTCACGGGCAAAATTCTGCGCCACCACCGCATCGCCCAGCATCACCGGGATGATCGCGTGGTCAGCCCCCGCCAGGGTAAAGCCTGCGGCGCTCATTTTTTCACGGAACAGACGGGCGTTGGACCACAGGCGGTCGCGCAGCTCGCTACCCGCTTCCACCATCTCCAGCACCTTGATTGAGGCCGCGACAATGGCCGGGGCCAGAGAGTTGGAGAACAGATACGGACGGGAGCGCTGGCGCAGCCACTCAACCACCTCTTTGCGTGCAGCGGTGTAACCGCCAGAGGCGCCGCCGAGCGCTTTACCGAGAGTACCGGTGATGATATCGACACGGCCCATCACCTCGCAGTATTCGTGGGAGCCGCGGCCATTTTCGCCGACAAAACCGACCGCGTGGGAGTCATCAACCATCACCAGAGCATCGTATTTGTCTGCCAGGTCGCACACCCCCTTCAGGTTGGCGATCACGCCATCCATAGAGAACACGCCGTCGGTGGCGATCAGCACGTGGCGAGCACCGGCTTCGCGGGCCTCTTTCAGGCGCGCTTCCAGCTCGACCATATCGTTGTTGGCGTAGCGGAAACGCTTCGCTTTACACAGGCGCACACCGTCAATGATAGAGGCATGGTTCAGGGCGTCGGAGATGATCGCGTCTTCTGCGCCCAGCAGGGTCTCAAACAACCCGCCGTTGGCGTCGAAGCAGGAGGAGTAGAGGATCGCGTCTTCCATTCCGAGGAAGTTCGCCAGCTTTTGCTCAAGCTGCTTGTGGCTGTCCTGCGTGCCGCAGATAAAGCGCACGGAGGCCATGCCAAAACCGTGGGAGTCCATGCCGTTTTTCGCCGCGGCAATCAGCTCAGGGTGATTCGCCAGACCTAAGTAGTTGTTCGCACAAAAGTTGATCACATGGCTGCCGTCGGCAACGGTGATGTCCGCCTGCTGAGCAGACGTGATAATACGCTCTTCTTTGAACAACCCTTCCGCACGTGCGGTCTCCAGGTCGCTGTTTAACTGTTTGTAAAAATCACCACGCATTGCAATTCTCCAGACTCGGCAAATTTCGGCACATATTACCCAAACCAGTACATCATGACGAGATGACACCTTATCTCTTCTCGTTTTTGTAGCATAAATCACGTGTAACCCTGCGGTATATCGGTGAATGGCTGAAGGGGCGCCATACTAATGATATGATATGCCTATTCGCGTCCGGGATTGTCCCCGGGCTCCACACTTCAAAGGTTACAGTTATGATCATCGTTACCGGCGGCGCGGGTTTTATCGGCAGCAATATTGTTAAGTCCCTCAATGACAAAGGCATCACCGACATCCTGGTGGTGGACAACCTGAAAGACGGCACCAAGTTTGTCAATCTGGTGGATCTGAACATCGCTGACTACATGGATAAAGAAGACTTCCTTATCCAGATTATGGCAGGTGAAGAGTTCGGCGATATCGAGGCTATCTTCCACGAAGGCGCGTGCTCTTCCACCACCGAGTGGGACGGTAAGTACATGATGGACAACAACTATCAGTACTCCAAAGAGCTGCTGCACTACTGCCTGGAGCGTGAAATTCCGTTCCTGTACGCCTCTTCGGCGGCCACCTACGGCGGACGGACGTCTGACTTTATCGAGTCCCGCGAATATGAGCAGCCGCTGAACGTTTACGGTTACTCAAAATTCCTGTTCGACGAATACGTGCGTCAGGTTCTGCCGGAAGCCAACTCCCAGATCGTCGGCTTCCGCTACTTCAACGTTTACGGACCGCGTGAAGGTCATAAAGGCAGCATGGCGAGCGTCGCTTTCCACCTGAATACCCAGCTGAACAATGGCGAAAGCCCAAAACTGTTTGAAGGCAGCGACGGCTTTAAGCGTGACTTCGTTTACGTGGGCGACGTCGCCGCCGTGAATCTGTGGTTCCTGGAAAATGGCGTATCCGGCATTTTCAACCTCGGCACCGGCCGCGCGGAGTCCTTCCAGGCCGTGGCTGACGCGACGCTGGCTTACCACCAGAAAGGCAGCATTGAGTACATTCCGTTCCCGGATAAACTGAAAGGCCGCTACCAGGCTTTCACCCAGGCGGATCTGACCAATCTGCGCGCAGCGGGCTATGACAAACCGTTCAAGACCGTTGCCGAAGGCGTAACAGAGTATATGGCCTGGCTAAACCGCGACGCGTAAGTATGAGGATTCTGGTGATCGGCCCGTCATGGGTGGGCGACATGATGATGTCGCAAAGTCTCTATCGCACGCTCAAGGCGCGTTATCCCCAGGCGATAATCGACGTGATGGCACCCGCATGGTGCCGTCCGCTGTTATCGCGCATGCCGGAAGTGAACGACGCGATCCCGATGCCGCTCGGCCACGGGGCGCTGGAGATCGGCGAACGCCGTAAGCTCGGCCACAGCCTGCGCGAAAAACGCTACGACCGCGCCTATGTGCTGCCAAACTCTTTCAAATCCGCCCTCGTGCCCTTCTTTGCGGGCATCCCGCAGCGTACCGGCTGGCGCGGCGAAATGCGCTACGGCCTGCTGAACGACGCCCGCGTACTGGCTAAAGAGGCCTGGCCGCTGATGGTCGAACGGTATGTGGCGCTGGGCTACGATAAAGGCGTGATGCGCAGTGCCAAAGACCTGCCGCAGCCGCTGCTCTGGCCACAGCTGCAGGTTAACGATGGTGAAAAATCCCAGACCTGCAACACGTTTGGCCTGTCGTCTGAACGCCCAATCATCGGCTTCTGCCCCGGCGCAGAGTTCGGCCCGGCAAAACGCTGGCCGCACTATCACTACGCAGAACTGGCAAAACAGCTGATCGACGAAGGTTTTCAGATTGTGCTCTTTGGTTCGGCGAAAGATCACGACGCGGGCAATGAAATTCTGGCGTCGCTGAACGCAGAGCAGCAGGCCTGGTGCCGTAATCTGGCAGGAGAAACCCAGCTTGAACAGGCGGTGATCCTGATTGCGGCCTGCAAAGCGGTAGTGAGCAATGATTCCGGTCTGATGCACGTCGCCGCGGCGCTGAATCGCCCGCTGGTGGCCCTGTATGGCCCAAGCAGCCCGGACTTTACGCCGCCGCTGTCGCATAAGGCGCGCGTTATTCGCCTGATCAGCGGCTACCACAAGGTGCGCAAAGGGGATGCCGCAGAAGGGTATCACCAGAGCCTGATTGACATTACGCCACAGCGCGTCCTTGAGGAGCTCAACGCCCTGCTGTTGAGCGAAGAAGGATAACGCATGCGGGTACTGATCGTTAAAACCTCGTCAATGGGCGATGTGCTGCATACGCTGCCGTCGCTGACGGACGCCATGCGGGCGATTCCCGGCATTCGCTTTGACTGGGTGGTGGAAGAGGGCTTCGCGCAGATCCCGACGTGGCATGAGGCGGTCGTTCGGGTGATCCCGGTGGCCATTCGCCGCTGGCGCAAAGCATGGTTCTCCGCACCGATTAAAGCCGAACGCAAAGCCTTCCGCGAAGCGGTGCAGGCCCGGCGTTACGACGCGATCGTCGACGCCCAGGGGCTGGTGAAAAGCGCCGCGCTGGTCACGCGTCTGGCGCACGGCGTAAAGCACGGCATGGACTGGCAAACCGCCCGCGAACCGCTGGCGAGCCTGTTCTATAATCGTCGC
>JAFACP010000423.1 GCA_023425455.1 Pseudomonadota bacterium
GCTGGACGCGCTAAATACCGCCGGGCAGGCGCTGCATCGTAAAGACGAGCAGGTGAATGAGGTGGTTCGTATCGGGGCGTTACCTACCGCCGCGCTGGGGATTCTTCCGGCGGTCATCGGTCAGTTCCACACCCAGCAAAAGCACACCACGCTGCAGGTGGCGACCATGAATAACACCATGATCCTCGCCGGGCTGAAATCCGGTGAGCTGGACATGGGGATTGGCCGGATGTCCGATCCGGAGCTGATGAGCGGCCTTAACTACGAACTCTTGTTCCTCGAATCTCTCAAGCTGGTGGTGCGCCCGCATCACCCGCTGCTGCAGGATACGGTGACCCTGAGCCGGGTAATGGAGTGGCCGGTCGTGGTGTCCCCCAAAGGGACGGTACCGCGTCAGAACGCGGAAACCCTGCTCCAGATGCAGGGCTGCACGCTGCCGTCCGGCTGCATTGAGACCCTCTCCGCTTCCCTGTCGCGGCAGCTGACGGTTGATTTTGACTACGTCTGGTTCGTCCCCTCCGGCGCGGTGAAAGATGACCTGCGCCACGGCACGCTGACGGCGCTGCCGATTGCGGTGCCCGGTGCCGGTGAACCCATAGGCATTCTGACCCGGGTAGATGCCCCGCTCTCTTCCGGCGCGCAGACGCTGCTGAGCGCCATCCGCAAGACCATGCCAGCCTGACCTTCTTTAACGCCGGCGGCGCAGGTCAGTCGCCAGACTCCGGCGATAACCATAGCCACGACATAAAAAAGGGACCCGCAGGTCCCTTTGTCATGATGGCTTATCCGCTAACGCCCGGGCGATATCGGTCAGAAGGTTTCCCAGTTGTCACCACTGTCGACAACCGCCGGACGCAGCGCGGCGGGTTTGGCCGTCGCCGTTGCCTGACGTTGCGCCGCACCTGCGCTCGTGCCCGCCAGGCGGAAAGCGCCAACCGCTTCGGTCAGACGCGCCCCCTGCTCTTCCAGCGAAGCTGCGGCCGCCGAAGCCTCTTCAACCAGTGAGGCGTTCTGCTGGGTGACTTTATCCATCTCAGAAATGGCCTGGCTTACCTGTACGATGCCACGGCTTTGCTCGTCAGAGGCTGCGGCAATTTCCAGCATGATATCGGTGACGCGTTTTACCGCCTCGACGATCTCATTCATGGTGTTACCGGCCGCCACCACCTCACCGGAGCCTTGGTCGATCAGCGATACCGACTCATTAATCAGCCCTTCAATCTCTTTCGCCGCGTTGGCGCTTCGGCTTGCCAGCGTCCGGACCTCGCTCGCCACGACCGCAAAGCCGCGCCCCTGCTCGCCCGCGCGCGCCGCTTCAACGGCCGCGTTCAGCGCCAGGATATTGGTCTGAAACGCGATGCTGTTGATAACCGCAGTAATTTCAGAAATTTTCTTCGAGCTGCTGGAGATATTGCCCATCGTCTTGACGACGCCGGAAACCATCTGTCCGCCGCGGCTGGCTTTACCGGATGCATCTTCCGCCAGCTTGCTGGCATGGTGGGCGTTATCGGCATTCTGTTTCACCGTCGCCGTCAGTTGCTCCATGCTGGCCGCCGTCTCCTCAATGGCCGCAGCCTGCTGCTCGGTTCGGGAGGAGAGATCGGTGTTACCGGCTGAAATTTCGCTGGTGCCGCGATAAATCTCTTCGGCCCCCTGGCGTACAGTGCCCACCGTATCAACCAGCGAATGCTGCATGGTTTGCAGATCGCGCGTCAGGCGACCAATTTCACTGCGGCTGGTGGCATCGTCAGGCAGGGTCAAATCGCCTTTGGCGATGTTGGCGATCCGCAAGGCGGCGCGCTGCAGCGGGCTGATGACCGTGCGACGCAGCACGACAAAGGTGATTGCCGTCAGGCACAGCGCCAGCGCAAACGCGCCGACCATAAACATCAGACCAAGCTGCGTCCGGGTGTGAGCCTCGGCGGTGAGTTGATTCGCGCGTTCGGTGCGGATCTTAATCGCCTTCAGCAGCACCGCGTTGTAGGCATCATCCAGCGGACGCGCCGTTTCATTTTCATGGTTGATGATGGCCTCAAACATGCCATTTTTGGCAAATTTGAGCATCGGCTGCAGGCCGGCAATATAGGCGTCATACCGCGCTTTCAGGTCGGCATCCAGCGCTTCGTCGGCCGGGGTACGGGTATCGCGATGCATATAGGCGGCAAAGCCATCCTGCGACTGTTTGATGCGGGTTTCTGCTTCGTTGATGTTCTGCTTCATCGCCTCCATTTCGGCAATACGACTCGCCGCACCGGCGTGGATCATATTGATTCGCGCGGTGCGCAGATGGTTGGAGCTGTTTGACAGCCCCATTCGCACCTGTATTTCAGCCGTCACTTCCCGCTGATCGGTATCCGCTTTTAACAGGAAATAGCCCGCCAGACCTGAGCTCAAGGCAAACAGAAGAATAATGCCACCGAGAATGGAGGAAAACAGCGGAACCAGCCGGATGTGATGCAAGAAGCTCAGCTTGCGCTGCGCCTGCATCGAAGTTGTGTTGTCCATGACCGTCGACTCTCTTGTAGGTAAGATGCGTAAAAACACGCCTGTAAAAGAGTCATCGGCACTGACGGGAATTTGATTACAGAGAAAAGCGCTAACTGCGTCACACTTTGAATATTCAGTAAAAAAACGCCAGCGGAGGGCTCCGCTGGCGTGACTATCATTTATCGCCGAAATGGATCACCGTGCGGATCGACTTTCCTTCGTGCATCAGGTCAAAGGCGTCGTTGATCTGCTCCAGCGGCAGGCGGTGGGTGATGAACGGATCGAGCTGAATTCTGCCGCTCATGGCGTCTTCGACCATGCCAGGCAGCTGCGTACGCCCTTTCACCCCGCCGAACGCCGAGCCGCGCCACACGCGGCCCGTCACCAGCTGGAACGGACGGGTGCGAATTTCCTGACCCGCGCCGGCGACGCCGATAATAATGCTTTCGCCCCAGCCCTTATGGCAGCACTCGAGCGCGGAGCGCATCACGTTGACGTTACCGATACATTCAAAGCTGAAGTCCACGCCGCCGTCGGTCAGTTCGACGATGACATCCTGAACCGGCTTATCGTAGTCTTTCGGGTTAACAAAATCGGTGGCGCCCATTTCCCCCGCGAGAGTGAATTTTTCCGGGTTGGTGTCCACCGCAATAATGCGTCCGGCTTTCGCCTGTACCGCGCCCTGGATCACCGCCAGGCCAATGCCGCCGAGCCCGAAGACCGCAACGGTATCGCCCTCTTTGACCTTCGCCGTGTTGTGCACCGCGCCAATACCGGTGGTCACGCCGCAGCCCAGCAGACAAACTTTGTCCAGCGGCGCCTGCGGGTTAACCTTCGCCAGTGAAATTTCCGCGCAGACGGTGTATTCGCTGAAGGTGCTGGTGCCCATGTAGTGATAAATCGGCTCGCCGTTGTATGAGAAACGGGTTGTGCCGTCCGGCATCAGGCCTTTGCCCTGGGTTGCGCGCACCGCCTGACAGAGGTTGGTTTTACCGGATTTACAGAACTTACACTCGCCGCACTCCGCGGTGTACAGCGGGATCACGTGGTCGCCAGGCTTCAGGCTGGTGACGCCCTCGCCCACTTCAACCACAATACCGCCGCCTTCATGCCCCAGCACGGCCGGGAATACGCCTTCCGGATCATCGCCGGAGAGGGTGAAGGCATCGGTGTGGCAGACGCCGGTGTGGGTAATTTTGATCAGCACTTCGCCTTTTTTCGGCGGTGCGACGTCGATGTCGACGATTTTCAACGGCTGGCCGGGGCCAAATGCAACAGCTGCGCGAGATTTCATTATGTCTCTTCCCTTGTTGTGAGGTCGGTGGGTTTATTTTAGATAAGAGCGCAGCAAATGGCCGACTTCCGCCATTCGGACTGCCCGCTGATCCGGGGTGGTCTCCCCCGTTACCAGCTCATCTTTGAGGTGAATTTCGACCATTTCGCCCATCAGACCATTCGCTGCTCCGCGTACGGCGGCAATTTGTTGCAGAATGGCCAGACAGGGTTCGCCGGATTCGAGCGCGCGCTCCAGGGCATCAACCTGCCCGCGGATCCGGCGAACGCGCGTAAGAATTCGTTTTTTATCTGCGGGTGAATGCGGCATATGCCCTCCTCTTTATACTATAGGGGGGTATGGTATATGAAGTTATGCCCTCGTGCAAACCCGCGTTCAGCGTGGGCTCGTGGTCATCAAAGATAAATTACACCGTAAATCACAGGGACGACCGCTGATTAAAATTGGAAAACTGTATTACGGTAAGGACCAGCAAGAATAATATTGCGCGCCAATAATCGGTGCTGGCAGCG
>JAFACP010000022.1 GCA_023425455.1 Pseudomonadota bacterium
GCAACCTGATGCGCGGCTCTATGATGGTTGAAGGGCGTATCGCGCGCTTCGTGTACATCTCGTTGTACCGTATGCACCAGATTGCGTTACATGGCTACTTCAAAACCGGCCTGATGATGCTGGTTGGCCGCATCAACCGCGTGATCCGCCCGCGCCTGAAGCTGCACTGATCCCTCACACCCTCCGGGCTCCCGGAGGGTATTTAGCGCATCATGCTAACCGTTAGTTTCAGGGGAGGCTTCGGAGTTCTCTGAAACCCGCGATTGCTGTCGGCATTTCCGCATCTTTTAATCCTAATTCTGATTGGCTGCCCCTTACGATAGTTGCAATATTGTTACCAATAGCAACAAAGGAGGAAGTCCCGTGAATAAATCAATGTTGGCGGGTATAGGGATTGGCGTAGCTGCTGCGTTAGGTGTGGCTGCTGTTGCCAGTCTCAACGTTTTCGAACGTGGCCCGCAGTATGCTCAGGTGGTCTCCGCGACCCCGATTAAAGAAACCGTCAAAACGCCACGACAGGAGTGTCGTAATGTCGCTGTCACTCACCGTCGGCCGGTACAGGATGAAAACCGCATTGCCGGTTCGGTGCTGGGTGCGGTTGCCGGTGGGGTGATTGGCCATCAGTTCGGCGGTGGCCGGGGCAAAGACGTCGCAACCGTCGTTGGTGCGCTCGGCGGCGGCTATGCCGGTAACCAGGTGCAGGGTGCGATGCAGGACAATGATACCTACACCACCACCCAGCAGCGCTGCAAAACCGTTTATGATAAATCGGAAAAAATGCTGGGTTATGACGTCACCTACAAAATTGGCGACCAGCAGGGCAAGATCCGCATGGATAAAGATCCTGGCGCGCAAATTCCGCTGGACGGCAACGGCCAGCTGATACTGAACAACAAAGTGTAAAAAAAGCCGTTCTCTGAACTTAGCTCCCAACGCTCAGGCTGAGGAGCTTTTTTTTACCGTTTAGAAGGTCAGCGCATAGTTCAGACCAAAGGTACGGCCGCGTCCTTTGTATTCGTACAGCGCGGCGTTGCCATAGGTCGGGCTATACAACAGCGGCGCGCGCTGTCCCCACACGGTGGAGTACTGTTTATCCAGCAGGTTTTCGATGCTGAATGACAGCTTGCCCAGCGGAAGCTGGTAGCTGCTGAGGAAATCGACGGTGTTATAGCCATCAATTTTATTGCCGGCTGCATCGGTCAGATCAAACGTTTGCTGCGTCTGAATGCGCAACGTCCACGGCTCTGGTGCCCAGCCAACGTAAGCGGTGGCTTTCGACGGTGATGCCTGTGTCACATCCCATTTTTCCCACGAACCGTTGGTTTTAATTTCCGATTTCAGCACGTTGACGTTGCCGCCAATGCTCCAGTCGCTCTCCGGGATAAAGTAATCCACCGCGCCTTCCACGCCATAGATCCGTCGCTTCTGCGGGTTGACGTCGATGGTCATGTCGCTGCGGTTGATGTCGATAGATTTGTCAGAGAGGGAGTAGTAGGCCGCAATCTGGGTACGCAGGTTATTGCCGGTATAGCGCCAGCCAAGCTCGTAGGAGTCCACCTTGATACCTTCGAGCTTCGCATCATTCGGGTTCACACTCTTTATCAGCGCCAGGTGACCCTGCGAATCAACCGCCTTATAGGAGCCGTTGCCGTAATACTTGCCCGGGTCGGGCAGTTCGACGCCCTGCGAAAAGTTGAACCACATCTGCTGGCGCTCGCTCAGGTGCGCCAGGATCCCGGCGTTGAACAGCAGATTATCGTAATCCGTTTTGCCGCCGGGGATGGCGTCCGCCGAAGTGGCCCTGTCGCTGGCAATCGCCTGCTGCTGCGTGTAGCCAATGAAATCATCGACCCGGTTCTCGGTCCACTGGTAGCGAACGCCGCCGCTCAGGGTGAAGATGTCGTTTATGTCATAACTGTTTTGCAGGAACGGCGCGATATTGGTGATGCTGTAGCCCGGATAACGCCCGGTGCTATAGCGCGCGCGGTTCTTCATCCCGCCAGAGGGAATAGAACTGGCGAGGTCAAAGAACATCTGACTGGAGTCGAAGGTTTCATGATCGGCATCAATCCCCCAGGTCACCTGCCAGTCGTCCAGCGGTTTGCTATTCAGCGTCAGTTTCGCGCCGTACTGATCGGTGTTTTGCTCAGAGGCAGAGAAGCTGGTGACGTTCTTATTTCGATCGAGAGTCGGGAAGGGGTAAAAGCGCAGGGATTCGTCGCGATAGTAGATTTGCCCCACCAGCTCCTGGCCCCAGAAGTCGGTATCGGAGTATTGCAGGCTGATTAAGTGGCGCTCAGTGCCGGGAATTCGGTCAGAGCTAAACCCGCTACGGGTGCTGGCCGTACCATTCCCGGTCACGGCGCTCATGTTTTTATCCAGATAGAGGCCGTAGTCGTCATCACCCTGGCTTTTGTAATACTGCGTCACAACCTGCAACTGCCGCGTATCGTCAATCTCGAGGGTGCCCGTTCCCATTACGTCCAGACGATCGGAGTGCTGTAATCCGGTCTGGGTATTGTCCAGGGTGAGTGCGTCGCCGCTACCGTCGTACCAGCCGCCGAAGCGCTGATACGCGACAGAAAGACGACCAGAGGCATGCTCATTGCCGCCGCTGACGGCGGTGGCGAGCCGTTCATCGTGGTCGTTGCTGTTGTTGAACCCCGTTTTACTACCAAGCTCAAGATCGACCTGAGGGTCCGCCTGACCTTTTTTGGTCACAATATTGATAAGTCCGCCCGTGCTGCCGCCGCCGTACAGGGCCGTTGAGCCGGAAATAACCTCAATATGATCGATATTAAAAGGATCGATTGAATCAAGCTGCCGGCTGTCGGTACGAGACGAGTTCAGGCGAACGCCATCCACCAGCACCACGATGGCGCGCCCGCGCATGTTCATTCCGTAGTTGGTACGCCCCTGGCTGCTAACATCCATCCCCGGGATTAACTGCCCAAGAATATCCTTGAACTCTTTACCCGCCTGAACCTGTTGTTCAATCTCCTGATTTTCAATGATCCAGCTGGTTTGCGCCATTTCCGCTACCGTACGGTGGCTGCGGTTGGCGCTGACAATCAGGCTCTCCTCCTGATTTTGTTCGGCGTGAAGCGGCATCGCGATAGCCAGCAATACCGGGTTAAGTACCCAGAGGTTCTTCGTTGTCATCGTCATTCCTTATTGAGCATTGGCTCTTTTTATTTGCAGGTCGATACGCAGCGCGTGGCGCTGTGAAAAAAACAAAAAAAGTAAATGCGAATAATGAAGATAACGAAAATCATTATCAACCTGATAGAAATTGGGGGTTGATAGCGCGAAGAAGAGGGGGGAAAACACAAAGGGCGGCGAACCGCCCTGATGGTCAGGCCTTAAGCAGTTCAGGCCACAGGCGAAGGGTGGTTTGGGTGATCTTTTGCAGTTTCTCAAGGCTGGCGCCTTCCCGCGCGCTGATCGACATGCCCTGCAGAATACAGCTTAAAAATTGCGCCAGTTCGTGTGGATCGCAATGCGCCGGTATTTCGCCGCGCTGCTGACGCTGAGTGAGAAAGGTGCCCAGGGTCTCTTCCTGCATCGCATGACGCGACTTCACCGTGTCGGCTATCTCTTTCGACGAAGCCGCAAGGGTTGCCGAGGTGTTGATCATAAAACAGCCCGCTGGCGTATCTTTGCTGGTAAAGCAGGTAGCGACAGTGTTGAAGTAGTCCTGTAACGCCTGCTCGACGCTTTTCTCTTCACAAAACAGTTGGGCTTCATGTTTTGCTGCGAAACGAGAGATATAGCGGTCCAGCACCGCTCTGAACAGCCCCTCTTTATTTGTAAATTCCGCGTACAGCGTCGGGGCTTTAGCGCCGGTTGCTTCTACCAGGTCGGCGAGCGAGGTGGCTTCATACCCGTGCTGCCAGAAGAGTGTCATGGCCTTATCGAGCGCCGCTTCCCTGTCGAACACTTTTGGTCGGCCACGGCTTTTCTTTGCACAACGCGTGACGTCGGTTGTCATTTGCCGTTGGTCCTCAGTTGGTTTGTTGAATGGCCATTATAAAAATAATCCGTTGCCACGACCAGCGCTGATTACTGAAAAATAATCTAATCATATGGCTATGAAAAATAACGGAATTAAAATTAACTTAACGATCGTTATAAAATAATGTTGACGTGTGATGCGGATCACATTTATCATTTACCTATCGATCGTTAAGTAAATGACTTACGACCACCCATTCATCTGCCCAAAGGTACATAGTATGAAAAACGTAAAAACCCTGATCGCTGCCGCCGTTCTGAGCTCACTCTCTTTTGCAAGCTTCGCGGCTGTTGAAGTGCAATCCACTCCCGCTGACCAGCACAAAGTGGGCACCATCTCTGCTAACGCAGGAACCAACCTGAGCTCTCTGGAAGCGCAGCTGGCGCAGAAAGCCGACGAAATGGGGGCGAAATCGTTCCGTATCACCTCTGTAACCGGTCCAAACACCCTGCATGGTACGGCGGTCATCTACAAATAAGCCTGGCAAAACCCTCATAAATGCCACTGCAATAAAAAACGCCCTGCATATGCAGGGCGTTTTTTATGCGCTTTTACAGCGACTGACCGGCGATATCATGATGTCGCGTGACATCAACCGGCATTCCCGAGCGCGCGTCCATCACGCGATCCATCACCGCATCATCAGTGGCTGGGCTGGTCTTAAAACTCACCATTGTCGCGTTCAGGTTGATTGGCAGGGTCTGCGGATCATCATCAATATGCTTTGATAAGGGCTGATGCACTTCAACAAGCCGCGTGCCGTCGGGTTCGACCGAGACCTTAACCGGGGTATTGATAATATTGACCCTGGTGCCTGGCGTTATCACCTTATACAACGTTTTGATGTCGTCATCGCGCAGGCGAATACAGCCTGAACTGACCCGCATTCCAATACCGAAATCAGCATTGGTGCCGTGCAGCAGATACACGCCGCCATACGCCGCGAGGCGAATCGCATGATGGCCCATTGGGTTATCGGGGCCTGCGGGGACGACGGCGGGGAGATCAATGCCCTGCGCTTTATAACGCGCCCGAATGTTGGCGGTTGGCGTCCAGGTTGGGTTCGCGCGCTTGTCCGAAACGGTCGTCACCATGGTGGGGGTCAGCGTATCACCGCCGAGCTGGCCAATGCCGATAGGGTAGACGGTGACCTCATTTTTCCCCGGTGGATAATAGTAAAGACGCAGTTCGGCAAGATTGATTACGATCCCTTCGCGCGGCGCATCCGGCAGCAGGGTTTGCAGCGGGATGGTCAGCACGCTGCCTGCGCGGGGGACGTACGGGTCAACGCCCGGGTTGGCCTGCAGCAGCGCCAGAAAACCGACGTTATATTTTTTGGCAATCGCCTCCAGCGAGCCCCCATTATTTTCAACCACATGAAATTTGTTTTCTCCTGTCACCCGGCTACCCGCAGGGGGGAGAGGCCAGCTGTTTGCCTGGGCAGGAAGGGCTGTCGCCAGCGCTGCGGCCAGTGCAACGAGGGTCATCCAGCGAGTAAAACGCGAAGCAGTCATCATCATAATCCATGCAAATGATAAGGTTATTATTATTCAACGGGTTAATGGTCATTATGGCGAAGGGCGCTGTCGGGAAATGCAGGGAATTGCAAAGAGTTTGTAAATTGTTACCCCCGGTATCAACAGATGACCGGGGGCAGGGGGTTATGCGATGGCGTTCTCTTCCAGCTGCTGCATAAACTGACGTACCCACTCCATCCGGGTCTTGCGATCCGCCAGCTCCCGGGTGAAGCGCAGACGCGTTGGGCCGTCGAGGCGGAAGTGCTGCGGCTGCTTTTGCAGTAAACCGATAAGCCACATCGGATTGACGTGGTTCTTCTCGGCAAACTCAATCATGCCGCCTTTTTCATTGCCTTCCAGTTTGCGAATGCCCAGCTTCTGCGCCTGCTGGCGCAGTCTGGCGATATCAAGCAGATTGCGCGCCGCGTCAGGCAGCAGCCCAAAGCGGTCGATCAGCTCTACCTTTATCTCTTCCAGTTCGTTTTCATTTTTCGCACTGGCGATGCGCTTATAGAACGACAGACGGGTATTCACATCCGGAATGAAATCATCCGGCAGTAACGACGGCATCCGCAGTTCCACCTCGGTTTGCTGACTGGTGAGATCTTCAAGAGAGGGTTCACGGCCGGCTTTCAGGGCATCCACCGCATTTTCCAGCAGCTCCATGTACAGC
>JAFACP010000040.1 GCA_023425455.1 Pseudomonadota bacterium
TCGTCAGCGATTTAAATTCGCTGGAAAGCGTGGATATCGCGGTATTAGGTATTCCTTATGGTTCGCCCTATTCCATTGATGAAGTCACTAACGATCAGACCAATGGACCGACGGCAGTTCGCCAGGCGACAGACCGCGCGGTGCGCAGCATTGAGCGCTACGATTTCGATATTGGCGGACCGCTGATGGATAACCAGGACATTCGCATGGTCGATTGCGGCGATATCGCTGGCGATGCGCGCGCCCTGGGCCAGCACTACGACGCGGCCGAAGCGGTAGTACGTAAAATCCTCCAGCTTGGCGGCATGCCGCTGGTGATTGGCGGCGACCACGGCGTCCCGATCCCGGTTCTGCGCGCGCTGGACGAACTGAATGAAACCATCACCCTGATTCATGTCGATGCGCATCTGGACTGGCGTCAGGATGTCAACGGCGTGACCGACGGCTACTCCAGCCCTATTCGCCGGGCGTCGGAAATGAAACACATCGGCGAAATATGGCAAATTGGCCTGCGGGCGAACGGCTCCGCTCGCCAGGAAGAGGTCGATGCGGCGCTGGAATATGGCGCAAAGCTGATCCCCGCCCACCAGCTGCATGACGAAGGTATCGACAGCCTGTTAGCCCGTATTCCGGACGGGGGGCATTACTATATTACCTGCGATGCCGATGGCATTGACCCCACCATTATGCCTGCGGTAAATGGCCCGGCATTAGGCGGCGTCACCTATCACCAGATGCGGAAATTAATTCACGGCCTGGTTAAAAAAGGCAAAGTCGTGGGAATGGATCTCGTCGAAATTACGCCAAAGAAAGACATTAACCAAATTACCGCCATCACCGCCTGCCGCTTCTTCGTTAATTTAATTGGCAGCGCGGTACGGGCAGGATATTTCAATAAAAAGTAGATCTGCTCCATGCTCTCGTAATTACGCAACACTAACCTGAACGGGAAATAATGAGATGAAAAAACAGTTTGCATTCGCAGCAATGCTCGGGCTCGCCTCCGCGTTCTCCAGCCTCTCCGCCAGCGCCGCCGATCTGCTGGAGTCGATTATGCAGCACAAGGTGGTGCGGATTGCCGTTCCACAGGATTACCCGCCCTATGGCTTTGTCGGCGGCGATATGCAGCCGCAGGGTATTGATATCGATACCGCCAGACTGATCGCCGACAAGCTGGGCGTGAAGCTGCAGCTGGTGCCGGTCACGGGCCCAAACCGCGTTCCCTACCTGCAAAGCGGTAAAGCGGACATGACCATCTCCTCGCTCGGCAAAACCGAAGAGCGCGCCAAAGTGATCGACTACAGCATTGCCTATGCCCCCTTCTTTGACGCGGTATTTGGCAAATCCGGAGTAAAAGCCAGCAATGCCGGCGAACTGGCGGGCAAAACGGTCTCGGTGACCCGCGGCTCAATGCAGGATGAAGAGTTGACCACCCTGGCGCCGAAAGCGAACGTCAAACGCTTCGAAGATAACAACAGCACGATAGCCTCATTTATGTCCGGTCAGACGGAGCTGGTAGCAATAGGCACCACCGTCGCGGGCGCACTGAAGCAGAAAAACCCGGGTCTGGATATCGAGTTAAAAGTGATTCTGGCTAACGCGCCGTGCTACGTCGGCCTGCCGAAAGGCAACCCGGCGCTGGTCGCTAAAGTGAATGAGATCCTGCGCAGCGCGAAGGCAGACGGCACGCTGGATCAGATTTCAAAGACGTGGCTGGGCGCACCGGCAGGCGATCTGCCTGAGTCCTAAGCTCTCCCCCTCCCTGCGCGCAGGGAGGTTTCTCAGGCGGGAAACACCATGAACCACTATGCAACCCATATTCTGGCGGAACAGGCTACGGCCATCACGCCGTCGTCGGTGCCTGACGAGGTGCGGAATGTCGCCGGTCGCGCGCTGATCGACACCCTGGGTGTGGCGCTGGCTGGCAGCACCATGCCCCTCGTGCAGCGTCTGAAACAGACCGTCATCAGCGCCGGAACAGTCAGCACCCTCGGCGGCATGCTGCGCGTTAACGCCGCAGACGCCGCACGGATCAACGCCTGCGCCGCGCACGCGCTGGATTTTGACGACAACTGCTACGCCGGGTTTGTCCACGGTTCCGCAGTGATCATCCCCGCCGCGCTGGCGGTCGCCCAGCAGTATGAACTCGACGGCGCCAGCCTGCTGATGGCCATTGTTGCCGGCAGCGAATGCCAGTACCGCCTCGGTGACGCGCTGGGCCAGCCCCTGTATCAGCGTGGATGGTGGACAACCGGCGTCCTCGGCGTGGTGGGTGCCGCCGTCGCCGCCGCGCATCTGTTACGGCTGGAGACCGCGCAGGTTGCCCATGCCATTGCCCTGGCGCTTAGCGCCGCCGGGGGCAGTAAAAGCGCCTTTGGCAGCGATGCAAAAGCGGTAATGGCCGGGCTGGCGGCCGAACGCGGCATCCAGGCTGCGCTGATGGCCCACGCCGGGATCCAGGGACCGCTGAATATCCTTGAGCACCCCTACGGACTGGCGGCGCTGATGAACGACGGCTGCTGGCAGCCAGCACGCTTAACCGCCCCCGGCTGGCGATTGCTGCAGCCCGGGCTGGATATAAAACGCATCCCGGTGTGCCTGTCGGCGCATGCGGCCGTCGATGCGGTGGCCACCCTGGCGCGACAGCAGCGGATCGCCGTCAATGACATCGCGCGTATCCACTGCGATGTCCCGCAGACGGTGCTCGATAACCTGATTTACGCCACCCCCGTCACCCCGCAGCAGGCGCAGTTCAGCCTGCCCTACGCCATTGCCGCCACGCTGTTTTATGGCGAGCTGACCCTGAATCAACTGACGCTCGCCGCGCTGCAGCCCGCCGGGCTGCGCGCGTTAATGGCGAAAGTCAGTATGACCACCAGCGCACAGTGGCAAAGCCCTGAGCGACGGCAAACCGCGCCGGAAGGGGCATCCGTGACCGTGCAGCTGACAACGGGGTCAATATTCACCTGTCGCGTCGATCGCGCGCTGGGCAATGCCACTCATCCCCTCAGCGACGACGCGCTGGACGATAAATTCCTCTGCTGCGCCAGACGTGCGCTCCCCGTGACCAGGAGCCATCTCCTGCTGGCTCAACTCCGCAAGATAGCCACCCTGCCCTGTGTCTCACAGCTATCACGACTACTGGAGAACCCAGACCATGAACGTTGATTTTTCGGCGGTATTGATCCAGTGGCCCATGCTGCTTAACGGTATCGCCATCACCCTTATCATGACCCTGATCGCCACCCTGTTTGGGATCGTGCTGGGAATTGCATGCGGCTGGTATCGCGCCAACGGCCCGCGCACGCTGCGCTGGCTGATTGCAGGCTATGTCGAACTGGTCCGCAATACGCCTTATATCATCCAGCTGTTCTTTATCTTTTTTGGCCTGCCGGCGATTGGCGTGCAGATGTCGGCGCTCACTGCCAGCATACTGTCGCTGGTCCTCAACCTTGGTGCCTACGCCAGTGAGATCGTCCGCGCCGGTATCGAGAACACGCCGCGCAGCCAAATCGAAGCCGCCGAGAGCCTTGCCCTGAACCGCTGGCAGATTTTTACCCGCGTGGTGCTGCCTCCGGCGCTTGGCAGAGTCTGGCCCGCGCTGGTCAGTCAGGTGATCATCATCATGCTGGGCTCGGCGGTGTGTGGCCAAATCTCAACCGAGGAGCTGTCGTTTAACGCCAACCTGATCGCCAGCCGCACCTTCCGCAATTTCGAAGCCTACATTATCGCCGCCGCAGCCTATCTGATGCTGGCGATTGCCGTGCGCCAGATCCTCTACTGGGCTGGCACACACTTTATTTTTCGTCGACGTTAAGGATCCATGATGAGCGACTTTTCCTTATGGGATATCTATCGCAACCTGCTGCTGGCGCTGCGCTGGACGGTGGGACTGTCCGCTATCGCCTTTATCGGCGGCAGCATTGTCGGCGGGCTGCTGCTGGTTCTGCGCCTTTCCGGCCAGCGCGTCGGCGGCTATTTCGTGCGCGGCTATGTACAGCTGTTCCAGGGAACGCCGCTGCTGCTGCAGCTGTTTCTGGTCTACTTCGGCCTGCCGATCCTCGGCCTGGATACCTCGCCGCTGTTTGCGGCCAGCCTCTGCCTGACGCTGTACGCCAGCGCCTATTTAACTGAAATCTGGCGCGGCTGCGTGGATGCGATCCCGCGCCAGCAGTGGGAAGCGGCACAAAGCCTGGCGCTCAACTTTCGCGAGCAGCTTCGCTACATCATTCTGCCGCAGGCGCTGCGGGTGGCTATCGCCCCTACCGTCGGCTTTTTAGTGCAGGCCATTAAGAACACCGCGCTGGCGTCGGTGATCGGTTTTGTCGAACTGACCCGCTCCGGCCAGATCATCTCTAACGCCACCTTTGCCCCCTTCCTGGTGTATGGCAGCGTGGCGCTGTTCTACTTCTTTCTCTGCTTTCCACTCTCCCTGTGGAGCCGGCACCTTGAACAACGTTTGTCACGGAGAACCCACTGATGACACAAACTCCCGACTTTTCACTGGTCGACATACGCGCGCTGCGTAAACGCTTTGGTGACAATGAAGTGTTGAAAGGCATTGATTTGCAAATAAAACGCCAGGAGGTGGTGTGCATCATCGGTAAAAGCGGCTCGGGCAAAAGCACCTTACTGCGCTGCATTAATGGCCTCGAGATCTATCAGGCAGGCGAGATCCGGGTAGACGGCCAGCCGGTACAGCAGGAGAACAGCGGTGCGCTACGCGAGCTGCGCCAGAACGTCGGCATGATCTTTCAAAGCTTTAACCTGTTCCCGCACCTCACCGTGGGTAAAAACGTGATGCTCGCGCCAACGCTTGTGAAAAAGATGCCCCACGGGGAAGCCGAACGCACCGCCAGGCGATTACTGACGCGCGTCGGGCTGGCCGATAAATTTGATGCCTGGCCAGACAGCCTGTCCGGCGGGCAGCAGCAGCGCGTGGCGATTGCCCGCTCGCTGGCGATGAACCCGGAGATCCTGCTGTGCGATGAAATCACCTCCGCGCTGGATCCGGAGCTGGTCGGCGAGGTACTGCAGGTGATTGAGTCGCTGGCGCAGGAAGGGATGACCATCATCATGGTGACGCACGAAATGAACTTTGCGCGCAAGGTCAGCGACCGGGTGGTGTTTATGCATCAGGGGCGCGTGCACGAAGTGGGCGCGCCGGACACGCTATTTACTCAGCCGCAAACCGCCGAACTTCGTCAATTTTTGGCCTGAGGGCCGCTTAACCACCAGGAGCAGAAACATGGTACACACCCGTATTCGTCCGTTTAATACCAAAGAGACCTATCCGGAACAGAAGCTGGATAACGACCTCTGTCAGGCTGTCGTCGCCGGGAACATGATCTTTTTGCGTGGGCAAATTGGTCAGGATCTGGACACCCGTGAATCGGTAGGCATTGGCGATATCGCGGCGCAGACCGAGCAGGCGATGTACAACATCAACATGCTGCTGGAAGAGAGCGGCAGCAACCTGCAGGAGATCTGCAAAATTACCGTCTACCTGACCGACGTGCGCCACCGTGAAACGGTCTACAACATCATGGGCCGCTGGCTGAAAGGGGTCTTTCCTGTCTCCACCGGGCTGATGATTTCACATCTGGCGCGCCCGGAGTGGCAGGTGGAGATCGACGTCATCGCCGTCAGGGCGGGCTGACAGAAAACCACCACCCCGGAACCGATGCCCCAACCCGCGTTACAGCGGGTTGTTTCGTTCCTCCGCCTCTGCGTCAGGCTCCTCTTCCTCCTCCTCTTCCACCGGCGTATCGACCATCGCCTCGTGGATCGTCTCTTCGTCAAGCGTCGGGTTAAGCGCCACCGCCAGCGGCGATGAGGTCAGACTGTCCGGCATGACCACGTGCGGCTGCGGAGCATCAACGACAATTTCCGGCGTACGGCGTCTGAACCAGCTGATACTGCCGATCACCACCCCGCACAGCGCGAAGAACAGGTAGAGCGCGCCGCCGCCCAGAGGACGCATGATCGTCCCGGTGATCAGCGGCCCGATACAGGCCCCCACGCCGAAGGCCATCAGCAGACAGGCGGTCAGCGAAACGCGGCGCGCCGGGTCGACGCGGTCGTTAGCGATGGCGACCACCAGCGGATAGAAGGAGAACATCGCCATACTGGAGACAAAGGCCATCCCCAGCAGGCGGTAAAAGCTGTTATAGGGCAGCAAAAACTGCGCCGCCGAGCTGAGGACAAACAGGATGGCGGTGAAAAACAGCAGATGCTTACGGTCAAAACGGTCAGACAACCAGCTTAGCGGAAACTGGGACACCATACCGGCAAAAATGGTCACCCCCATAAACAGGCCGGTTTGCTGGGTGTTCAGCCCCAGAGAGAGCGCATAAACCGGCGCCAGACCATAAAACGCCCCCACCGCCATCCCCATCACTAAGGTGGCGGCGAGCAGTTTAGGCACGGCGGCAAAAAAGTAGCCGATGTTCATCGGCGCCGGGGACATCGGTTTGGCAGTGGTCCGGGTGGTTAAGGCTATCGGCACCAGGCAAAGCGCAAAACACAACGCAACGATAAACAGCATCGCGGTTCCCATCCCTGCCGCCATCATCAGGATCACCTGACCGCCGCACAGCCCCAGATAGGTGGCGACCATATACAGCCCAAAGA
>JAFACP010000354.1 GCA_023425455.1 Pseudomonadota bacterium
GTTCATCACTGGGTGAGAACGCATGACCAAGCACCACCGTGATAAAGGCGCACAACAACGCGATCAGCAGGAAGGTTATAAACTGATTGCGGAAAAAATTTCCCGTGTCACGGTAGACAGACTTCGCCGTGATAGACATGCACTCTCCTTGAGTATTGCAGGTGTTAATTAGCCGGCAATTGTACACCGGATAACGCGGCTGTGGCAGCATCAAGGCTTGTATGGAAAAGCATATCTTTGTAAATCCGCGGTAATCCCGCGGCCTTCGGGGACCGGTCAGCAGCACGGCCAGCCGTTTGTCTCATCCTTCTTTTTCCCTGCTGTTAATCTGCATCGCACAGCGAAAGCCCTTTCTGAACACTTGCCGAAACGCAAAAATTGACCTGAAAGCGGTTTAACGCCTTTTGCGTACTCAGGAAAAATTAACACAGATCAATGAATGTTAAGTTACTGGTTTTTATGTGATCTGTGTTAGATCACTTATTACTCTTTTGTGAGTATATTCACCTCCGCGAGATAACCACAACAATGGAGCGGATATGAAAAAATTAGCGGTGGCAGCCCTTATCTTAAGCAGTCTCTCTGGCGGCGCGTATGCGCATGAAGCAGGCGAATTCTTTATTCGTGCAGGTTCGGCAACGGTTCGTCCAACGGAAGGCTCAGATAACGTGCTGGGGCTCGGCGGCTTTAACGTCAGCAACAATACCCAGTTAGGGCTGACGTTTACCTATATGGCAACCGATAACATCGGCGTTGAGCTGCTGGCGGCGACGCCGTTCCGTCACCACGTCGGTACTGGCCCCACCGGCAATATCGCCACGGTCAACCTTTTACCGCCAACGCTGATGGCGCAGTGGTACTTCGGCGATGCCAGCAGCAAGGTGCGTCCGTATATCGGTGCCGGGGTAAACTACACCACCTTCTTTAACGAGAAATTCAACGACACCGGCAAAGAGAGCGGTCTTTCCGATCTCAGCCTGAAAGATTCCTGGGGCGTGGCAGGCCAGGTCGGGATGGATTATCTGATCAACCGTGACTGGCTGATCAACATGTCCGTCTGGTACATGGATATCGACACCGACGTGCGCTTCAAAGCGGGCGGCGAGCAGCAGAGCATCCACACGCGACTGGATCCGTGGGTGTTTATGTTCTCGGCGGGGTATCGCTTCTAAAACCTTTCTGCAGTCCCTCTGAAAAACTGGTCACCGGCTGGCCAGTTTTTTCATTTACAGTGATTTGTCGTTATTTATGGCCTCGACGGAAAAGTGGCTTTGGCCGTCATCACCCCTGATGGCCGCAAGTTCGGCTGACAGCATGCCAATTAAACGGCGAGATTCTGCGGAGAATGGATCTGCTTTTTCTAGGGTTATCACAGGTATCCCCTGCGTAGCGATGTTAATCAGCATACATGATGTGACGGGAAAAACGGTAGCGGTGCTGCGCCAGGGAGAGTGCAGCCGGTTGACCGTAGCGAATAAACCGGATCGTCTGCCGACCCGGGTTTATTTCGTGCGAGTCTGTCTGTTCAGCATTTTCCTGACGAAAAATAGCTGTAAAAGATAATCGGTTATTGAACCATCAGTCATAACGGGAAAATTAAAACAATATTATTGCGCCTGAATTAACGTCTGAATATTGATATAAAAAACATCCCGAAATAACGTAAAGTAAAAAGGGTTAATATTAGCGAAAATAGAATACCATTACACCGTGGGCAGGGTTCCACCATCAATAACAAATTCGCTTCCTGTGATGGCCGCCTCCTGCGCTGAGGCCAGAAAAAGAATAAGCGAGGCCACTTCCTGCGGTGTCGAAGGCCGCCCCAGCGGTATTCCGCCCAGCGCATCCATGATGATCTTTTTACCCCCTTCATAATCGGTGCCGGCCTGACTGGCGAGGCGTTCGGCAAGTGCCACCGCGGCCTCGGTTTCCGTCCAGCCTGGTGCGACGCGTACAACGCGAACGCCGGCGGTCGAAACCTCTTTCGACAGACTTTTACTGTAGGTGGAAAGCGCTGCTTTGGCGGCCGCATACGCGGTGGTCGATTCAGGGAGCGGAAGCTGGCGTTGAATGGAGGTGACGTGGATGATAACGCCCTGACCCTGAGCCAGCATCCCCGGCAGCAGGGCGCGATCGAGGCGTACCGCGGGCAGCAGATTCAGGTTTATTTCTTGCTGCCACTGGTCTTCTCCTAACGCGGCGAACCCACCGCCCGGCGCGACTGAGCCGCCAGCAACGTGGACAATGATATCCACACCGCCAAAATGCGTTTTCACGGCTTGCGCCACGCGATGACAGCCTTCCACGCTGCTCAAATCCGCCGCGACAAATTCACCTGGGCAGGCGTCAGCCGGCGGGTTTCGCGCTGTGGTCAGCACCCGCGCGCCCGTGCGATGAAACAGGTTAACTACCGCCTTGCCAATGCCTTTGGTGCCCGCCGTCACCAGCACCCGTTTTCCTTCAAGCTGCAGTTCAGGCTGCATCAGACAATCTCCAGCGACGCGATTTTACCCGCAGAAAGCACAAACGCATGCGTTAACTGAACCGGACTGCCGGGAAAATTACCCTCGACATGTGACGTCACCGTATAGCGCGGATCCTGGTTGATGACGTTGACCGGCTCAACGGAATAGTCAAATGCGCGGTGAGCCTCATGTTGCCACTGCTGAATGGCGGCGTGGCCTTGCCAGGTTTTATTTTCATCTTTCACAAGCGCATCGGCACAAAAACAGTCGGTGACTTTTGCGATATCTGCGCCATTACTGATTGCAAAATAAATATTAATAGCCTCGGGCAAGTTGAGCGACATTTTTATTTACTCCTTCGGTTTGCGATAACGCCATCTTCACTTTATAGTGAGAAATTATCAAGAACGCACAAAAAAGTTAGTAACGCAATTATGAGTAAGATTTATACTCCAGTAACGGCTGCACAGGGTGTAGAAAATGTCATTCGGTTACTGGAAGGCCGCTGGAAATTAATTATTCTGTTCCATTTATTTGACGGGCAGGTGCAACGCTATTCTGATTTTGGCAGGCTAATTCCTGGAATATCGCAGAAAATGCTTAGCCAGCAGCTCCGTCAGCTGGAGGCAGACGGTATTGTGTCGCGAAAAATATACCCGCAGATCCCACCCAAAGTAGAATATCGCCTCACCGAGTGGGGGCAAGCGTTGTGCCCGGCGCTGGATGCGATGCTGCAGTGGGCCGATAAGCGGGATGTGCTAAAAACCGAGTGATGGTGCGACGAAAAGTGAGGCTGGCGACGGCCGCCAGCCTCTTTAGCCATGCAATACTGCTTGCGCCTAGCGCACGACCAGCACCGGGCATTTCGCGTGGCGAACCACGACCGCCGCATTTGAGCCCAACAGATAGGTCGTAATATCCGGACGGTGTGAGGCGATAATAATCAGATCGGCGCTGATGGTATCGGCCAGCTTCAGGATCTGGTCCTTCGGCGAGCCGGAAATTGCATGCGTGTGAACGCGATCTGCCGGTAAGTTGAACTGTTTGACCATCTCATCCAGCTTCGCCAGCGCCTCCTGCTGGATCTCAGCAAGCTTTGGCATCTCGACCGAGTAGGCCAGCCCGAGCGAAGAGTAGTACGGGAAAGAGGGGATCACCGTCAGAAAATGAACGTTGGCATTACTGATTGCTGCGTTAGCCTGCACATACGGGACGACCTGATGCGTCAGGCTGCTCTCAGAAATATCGACAGGGACCAAAATTGAATTGAACATGCCGCACCTCCTGTTTGTTTTTTATCCACTTAAGTGTAGTTCTGGCGCGTATGTCGGCCTTCTCTTTACTGCCAAAATGGGAGATAGGGCATTTTTTATGCTGCAGAAAGTGCCCCCAACAGGGGGCGCAGGGGGAAGCGATTATTTCTGGATCAGATAACGAATAGTCGGACCGTCCTGCTGAATAGCCAGCACGGTGTAGCCGTGGTTTTTGGCATCCAGAGGGATGCTGTTGATCGACTGCGGACAGTCGCTGACCACCTCCAGGATCTCCCCCTTTTTAAGCTGCGGCAGCGCCTCAAGCGTGGCGACAGCGGGGTAGGGGCACGGCTCACCGACCATATCAAGACGGTAGTCAGGGACGCTCTCTTTCATGCGATATTCTCCTGTGATCCTGTTCTGGCGGGGGGACGGCGGAAAAAGCGTTTTTCCTGAGCAATAACCAGCAAAAACGCGATCAGCAGCAGGAGATAGGTCACCAGCAGACCGCCGAGCGGGCCAAAGGTACTCAGCAGGTTCACCTTATCCCAGTTGGTGGCCAGCAACGGGGAGAGATCGTCCCAGAAGAAGGCGAGGACGGTGGAGCCGATAACATTTCCCAGCCCCACCCACCAGTAGTGAACCTGGC
>JAFACP010000046.1 GCA_023425455.1 Pseudomonadota bacterium
GCATCAGCCAGTCAGAAATCACGCCACCCAGCACGCCGCCGACGAAGCCGCAGATGGCCGGGACAGAGGCGACAACGCCCGCTTTCAGAATCGACATGCCGCGCGCCTGCACCAGATAGACCGGGAACCAGGTAATAAAGAAGTAGGTTAAGGCGTTAATACAGTACTGCCCAAGATAGACGCCGATCATCATCCGTGAGCCGACCAGCTGTTTGATCTGCGCCCATTTCTGGCTGAACGGCACTTTTTGTTTGTTGCTCTTCTGATCCATGTTGATCAGCGCACCGCCTTCCGCAATGTACTCGAGCTCTTTTTTGTTCACGCCAGGGTGCTGATTCGGCTCGTGGATCACCTTCAGCCAGATGAAGCTGATCACGATCCCAAGCCCTCCCATAAAGAAGAACACATGCGACCAGCCCACTTCGTGGGTCAGCCAGCCCATAATGGGCGCGAAAATCACCGTGGCAAAGTATTGCGCAGAGTTGAAAATGGCGACCGCCGTTCCCCTCTCCTGAGCCGGGAACCAGGCCGCGACAATGCGACTGTTACCGGGGAATGATGGCGCTTCAGCTAAGCCCACCAGGAAGCGCAGAGTGAAAAGCGCAACGATGATGCCAAAGCCGTTAAAGATATCGACGAAGCCCTGTAGCAGGGTAAACGCCGACCAGATAAAGATGGACCAGAAATAGACCCGTTTGGAGCCAAAGCGGTCGAGCAACCAGCCGCCCGGGATTTGACCGATAACATAGGCCCATGAAAAAGCAGAGAAAACATAACCCATACCGACCGGATCGAGCCCGATATCTTTTGCCATCTCAGAACCGGCAATTGACAGCGTGGCGCGGTCACCGTAGTTAAAGGATGTGACGATAAACAACATCACCACTATCCAGTAGCGCGCGTTGGTGCGCTTCTCAGCGCTGCTCGCAGCCTGGCTTAATGTACTCATTGTTGCACTCCTGAATCTTGGCTTGCGCCAGTTCATTCTGTACAGCACCTGTAGGGTAATCAGAATGAGAGGTTAGTGTTTGGCAGTTTTGGTACGGCTTGATGCCGTTTTATTGTCACTCACTGCCTTTTTGGTAACTGACGGGAAAAGTATATGAAGGGGAAGTCGCGCTCTCACCGTGCATGAACACAACATTGCCTGACGACGGGGAGGTTGTTTGTGGCATAAGCCCAATGGAGTGGGGGGTGCTTCACGGAAATGGCGTTTTTGAGAGGTCGGTCTTGCCCGGCGGCGCCGGGCACGCATTATTTCAGTAACGTCGCCCAGTGTTCTACCCACGGGTTCGACTCACTTTCAGGCTCCGGATGCTCGCCGGCATCAATCAACAGCATCTCGCCCACCCGCTGCGCGCTCTGCTCCTGCAGGAGTGCATCGAACTGCTTGCCGCCGCCGCAGAAGTTGGCGTATGAGCTGTCTCCCAGGGCGATAATGCCGTAGTGGACGTCAGGCTGATAACCAAGCTGGTCTTTGATCGCCTGGAAAAGCGGGACAATACTGTCGGGTAAATCCCCCTGTCCGGTGGTGGAGGTGACGACCAGAATGTAGTTGTCTTTGTACTTTTCCCAGTCAGCAAGCTCGGGATCTTCATACACCGTCGCTTTATGCCCCTGGCTGGCGAGAATAGCCTGCGCTTCTTCCGCCACCAGCAGCGAGTTTCCGTACATCGTACCGACAAAAATTCCGACTTCAGCCATGCGTTACTCCCGTCATTATTGCGATTGTTGTTCATCCTGAACGTTGCCTGACACAAACTCAACCCTTTCATTTTCGGGGAGTTGCCCCAGCCAGCCAAACTGTGACAGCGCCTGCATCCAGACGTCGTCCAGCCCGGCATTGATCGTTAACGGTTCGCCGGTGAACGGATGCGTCAGGCAAATCTGGCTGGCGTGCAACATCAGGCGATGGCAGCCAAAGTGTTCCGCCGCACTGCGATTCTGACGCAAATCGCCGTGTTTGCTGTCGCCGATAATCGGGTGGCGCAGATGTTTAAGATGGCGGCGAAGCTGGTGTTTGCGCCCGGTTTTAGGCAGAAGCTCAACCAGGCTGTAACGCGTGGTAGGGAATTTGCTGGTCGGCACCGCCATTTCCGTCGTTGCCAGACCCCGGTAGTCGGTCACCGCCGGCTGCGGCCCTTTATCTTCACGGGCGAATTTATCGGCGATTTTGTCCAGCTCTTCGACCAGCGGGTAATCCAGCGTCGCGGCGTCGGTTAACCAGCCACGGACAATCGCATGATAACGCTTCTGAATGCGGTGCTGTTCAAACTGCTGTGCCAGCAGCCGGCCCGCCTCGCTCGAAAGCCCCATCAGCAGCACGCCTGAAGTGGGTCTGTCGAGGCGGTGAGCCGTAAAGACGTGCTGACCGATTTGATCGCGCACGGTCTGCATCACCACCACCTTCTCGTCGCGATCCAGCCAGCTACGGTGAACCAGCCAGCCGGACGGTTTATTCACCGCCACCAGCCATTCATCCTGATAGAGGATCTCAAGCGTCATTCATCATCGCTCGCGAACAGCGCGTCAAGACGCGTTAACTCGACCAGAACGGCCTCACGCGCAGGGTGCGTCGCATCGAGCGCCATTTCATAATACGGAGAGACGGCAAACGCCTGCGGCAGCGGCTGGCCGCTTTCCAGCAGCGCGTGCATCCGCGGAATTAACACCCACTGCAGCCACTCAAAGGGGGCCAGCGTATCCAGGCAAAAAGGTTGTGTGCTGGCAAACGCCTCCGGCTGGGGGGCAATCCCCTGCCACAGCTGCTGCTGGCGCATAAGGGCTTCGATGGCGTGCAGCTGCGCACGTACGCTGTCGTGATGCGTCATATTGACCTCAACTGAAAATCTCAACGGCGCGCAGCATAGCACTGCAGAACGCAGAAATAAAAAAGGGAGCACTGTAAAAACAGTGCTCCCGGTTCGCTTCGCAGCATTCCCGCCACAATTTGTGCTCCCTGCTCATCCTTGACAACTTTTCCTGACGCCCGAAGGCCTGGTCATCCGTATACCGCTGCATCCAGCCCGCATCATCCTGATACGGAAGTTTCATCCAGAAACGTCCCGGTCATCCTGACCCACCGACCATCCCGATCGGCTCTCGTTCTCCTTCCTGGAGGTGTCCCTTACGCATCCTGCGCTATCCATTTGCTTCATCCTGAAGCCTTCCTGCCGCGCCATCCTGACGTGTCCTGAGCAAGAAACGCCATCTTCCTGATGTTCGTTTCTCCGTCGTCGTCCTGTCGACAGAGACAGAATCCGCTATTCCGCTGCGTCTTACAACCCGTTGTAATTAGGCCGTAAGCCGCTGACTCACCTGAACAGGCGAGAGCAAAACGGCTAACAATATGAAAAATAAGACGTTAGATTTCAGGGTCTGTAGAGAGCGAGTTCGACGATACGGCGATCTCTCACAGATCGTGTAAGAGATCTCTCACACGCTCAGTAGCATCATGGCGTACAAACTGGCGTTAATTGGGCCAGAAAATCGGCAAGTGACGGGGCAAGAACCTGGCGGTTACGGGTACCTATTGTCTCTTTGAGCACCTCGCCGGAGAGGTTACAAACCGAGATGACATCCAGTTCGCTGTCGAGCGTGGCAATAAAAAGCGTCGGTGAAAGCTTAAGGCGTTTTTGTGTGACCAGATGACCAATCAGGTTTTCCTGGACCCGCTGGAGATCGTCTTCACTCCAGGTCTGCAGCAGCGTCAGCGTTATGTCGGCGAAGCGCGCGGGCATATCCCCTGCGAACTGCGTGGTATAAAACGCATGAACGGCTGGTTGTACCACAATGTCCATTGCGCGTTCAACTCCCTTTACATTAGGCTCCGCGCTAAAAGGCGTTGGCTGCCAGATCACGCGCGCATCCAGAGAAGAGATAACGCACGGCGAAGGCACCCCGTACAGATCGGCGCTTTGCGGCCAGCTGCCGTGCTGTTGTTGCCAGGCGTCGCAGAAGCGGGTTGTAAACTCAGTCAGGGCATTTGCAGTTTCGATATCCACCGATTTCTCTCTTCTCGTAAGACAGGATAAACTCAGCCCATAAGTTTACCTGTAAAGTGACGATGAAACATGTCTTACGAAAATCACCAGGCGTTAACGGGCTTAACGCTGGGAAAATCCACCGATTACCGCGATACCTACGATGCAAGCCTGCTGCAGGGCGTTCCGCGCAGCCTGAACCGTGACCCGCTCGGACTGCGTGCCGGGGCTCTGCCATTTGTCGGCGGTGATATCTGGACGCTGTACGAACTCTCATGGCTTAACGCCCGTGGGCTACCGCAGGTCGCGGTCGGCCATGTAGAGCTGGATTACGCCAGCGTAAACCTGGTGGAGTCCAAAAGCTTCAAGCTCTATCTCAACAGCTTTAACCAGACCAAATTCAGCAGCTGGCAAGATGTCCGGCAGACGCTGGAGCGCGACTTAAGCGCCTGCGCGCAGGGAAAGGTCACCGTTTCCCTGTATGCTCTGCATGAGCGGGAAGGCGAGCCGGTCGCACATTTCCATGGCACCTGTATTGACGATCAGGATATTGAGATCGACAGCTACGAATTCAGCACCGACTATCTCGAAAACGCGACGCGGGAAAAGGTGGTCGAGGAGACGCTGGTCAGCCACCTGCTCAAATCCAACTGTCTTATCACCCACCAGCCTGACTGGGGGTCGGTGCAGATTCAGTACCGTGGCCCACAAATCGATCGGCAGAAATTGCTGCGCTATCTGGTGTCATTCCGCCACCACAATGAGTTCCACGAACAGTGCGTGGAGCGCATCTTCAACGACATCCAGCGTTTCTGCCGGCCGGAGAAACTCAGCGTTTATGCCCGCTACACTCGCCGCGGCGGTCTGGATATCAATCCCTGGCGCACCAATACCGATTTCGTTCCTGCGACAGGCCGCCTGGTGCGTCAGTAACCTCAATTTTTTATCAATATGCGCGGTCTATTCCGCGCTTTAGGTTGTGTAACGTTGTCAGCCAGGGCTATTGTAATCAACAGGGAATGACGATTATCGTCCCGTAAGGAGCTCACTTGATTACACATATTAGCCCGCTTGGCTCAATGGATATGTTGTCGCAGCTGGAAGTGGACATGCTTAAACGCACGGCCAGTAGCGATCTCTATCAACTGTTTCGTAACTGTTCACTTGCCGTTCTGAACTCCGGGAGTCTGACAGACAACAGTAAAGAGCTGCTGTCTCGCTTTGAAAGCTTTGATATCAACGTGCTGCGCCGTGAGCGCGGCGTAAAACTTGAGGTTATCAACCCACCCGAAGAGGCCTTTGTCGACGGGCGTATTATTCGCTCACTGCAGGCCAACCTGTTTGCCGTTTTACGCGACATCCTGTTCGTTAACGGACAAATTCACAACGCGGGACGTTTCCAGCACCTTGATCTGGAAAGCTCTGTGCATATTACCAACCTGGTGTTCTCCATTCTGCGTAACGCCCGTGCCCTGCATGTTGGCGAAGCGCCAAATATGGTTGTGTGCTGGGGCGGTCACTCCATCAATGAGAACGAGTATCTCTATGCCCGTCGCGTGGGCACACAGCTCGGCCTGCGCGAGCTGAATATCTGTACCGGATGCGGGCCTGGCGCAATGGAGGCCCCAATGAAAGGTGCCGCGGTCGGTCACGCCCAGCAACGCTATAAAGAAGGGCGTTTTATCGGCATGACGGAGCCGTCCATCATTGCCGCAGAGCCCCCTAACCCGTTGGTCAATGAACTGATTATTATGCCGGATATTGAGAAGCGCCTTGAGGCGTTTGTCCGTATCGCCCACGGCATTATTATCTTCCCGGGCGGCGTCGGCACGGCGGAAGAGCTGCTCTATCTGCTGGGCATTCTGATGAACCCGGCGAACAAAGATCAGGTCCTGCCGCTGATCCTGACCGGGCCAAAAGAGAGTGCCGACTACTTCCGCGTGCTGGATGAGTTTATCGTCCATACGCTGGGTGAAGATGCGCGCCGCCACTATCGCATCATTATTGATGATGCCGCTGAAGTGGCACGGCAGATGAAAAAATCGATGCCGCTGGTGAAAGAGAACCGTCGCGATACCGGCGATGCCTACAGCTTTAACTGGTCTATCCGCATTGCGCCGGAGCTGCAGATCCCGTTTGAGCCGACGCATGAAAATATGGCCAATCTCAAGCTCTACCCTGACCAGCCGGTTGAGGTACTCGCTGCCGACCTGCGACGCGCCTTCTCCGGCATTGTAGCGGGGAACGTGAAAGAGATGGGTATCCGCGCAATTGAGGAGTTTGGTCCGTATAAAATTCATGGCGACCGCGAAATGATGCGCCGCATGGACGACATGCTGCAGGGCTTTGTTGCTCAGCACCGCATGAAGCTGCCGGGGTCCGCTTACATCCCGTGCTACGAAATCTGTACCTGATCCGCTCAACACTCTCCCTTCAGGCCGGGTAGCACGACGTTGCGACCCGGCTTTTTTCTTTCCGGCGAATCATTGTTATTTCTTATATCAACGACAATCACGCCACCAACGCAAACGTTTACCTCTATTTTTTAACCGTAAATTATCAGCCTTAATCTAAATTAAGCGTCAGAAAACACTATAAATGCCATTATTTATAGCGAAAGACGCCTATCTCTGACCTTACCTCTTCTTCCAACATGTTGTTAATGATAGCCTCCGCGCCCGTAAATTCTTTGTGATGTTTTATTAACAGATAAATGGTCTAAAGATATCCATATCAAAAGTATATTATTGCATTTGGGATCGCGATCACTGATAGATTCATAAGTAGAATGTATCTTTCCGCCCGCCAATAGTTACGGGCGAAAATTATAAAAAAACCGCCACTGAACGAATTTCATATTACCGTCAGGCACTTTTTCATCGGATATGACTAAAAACCTGACAATTTGCTTCCTCCAGGAGATACAGATGGAAACCACTCAAACCGGCACCGTTGCTTCGATTGAATCCCGAAGTGGATGGCGCAAAACAGACACCATGTGGATGCTTGGCCTTTACGGCACAGCGATCGGCGCTGGTGTTCTGTTCCTTCCGATCAACGCAGGTGTTGGCGGTTTGATCCCGCTCATCATCATGGCGCTTATCGCCTTCCCGATGACCTTCTTTGCGCACCGCGGCCTGACCCGCTTCGTGCTCTCCGGTAAGAACCCGGGCGAAGACATCACCGAAGTGGTTGAAGAACACTTTGGTATCGGCGCAGGTAAACTGATTACGTTGCTCTACTTCTTTGCGATTTACCCGATTCTGCTGGTGTACAGCGTGGCCATTACCAACACCGTTGAAAGCTTCATGACGCACCAGCTGCACATGACGCCGCCGCCGCGCGCTATTCTCTCGCTGATCCTGATTGTGGGCATGATGACCATCGTGCGCTTCGGTGAGCAGATGATTGTGAAAGCGATGAGCGTGCTGGTGTTCCCGTTTGTCGCGGCACTGATGGTGCTGGCCTGCTACCTGATCCCGCAGTGGAACGGCGCAGCGCTGGAAACCCTCTCCCTGAGCAATGCCCCGGCAACCGGTAACGGTCTGCTGTTAACCCTGTGGCTGGCCATTCCGGTGATGGTGTTCTCTTTCAACCACTCGCCGATTATCTCCTCCTTCGCCGTTGCGAAGCGTGAAGAGTACGGCAATGGTGCAGAGAAGAAGTGCTCCAGCATCCTGGCGCGAGCGCACATCATGATGGTGCTGACTGTGATGTTCTTCGTCTTCAGCTGCGTACTGAGCCTCTCCCCGGTGGATCTTGCGGCTGCAAAAGAGCAGAACATCTCCATTCTCTCTTACCTGGCAAACCACTTTAACGCGCCGCTGATTGCGTGGATGGCCCCCATCATCGCGATGATCGCCATCACCAAATCCTTCCTCGGCCACTACCTGGGCGCACGCGAAGGCTTCAACGGTATGGTGATTAAATCGCTGCGCAGCAAAGGCAAGAGCATTGAAATCAACAAGCTGAACAAGATCACAGCGCTGTTCATGCTGCTCACCACCTGGGCTGTCGCGACCCTCAACCCAAGCATTCTCGGTATGATCGAAACCCTGGGCGGCCCGGTTATCGCGATGATCCTGTTCCTGATGCCTATGTATGCCATTCAGAAAGTGCCTGCGATGCGTAAATACAGCGGCCATATCAGCAACGTATTCGTTGTCGTTATGGGTCTGATTGCCATCTCTGCCATTTTCTACTCCCTGTTCAGCTAATACCTCCAGCGCCGTCTTCGGGCGGCGCACTTCTCCTCTCTGACTGATAGCAATGGACGCATCATGATTAGCGTATTCGATATCTTTAAAATCGGTATTGGTCCTTCCAGCTCTCACACCGTCGGACCGATGAAAGCCGGGAAACAATTCACGGATGACTTGATTGCACGCGGCATTTTGCGCGACGTAACCCGCGTGGTTGTCGATGTCTACGGCTCCCTCTCCCTGACCGGTAAGGGCCACCACACCGATATCGCCATCATTATGGGGCTGGCGGGAAACCTGCCCGACAGCGTAGACATTGACGCGATTCCCGGTTTTATCCAGGACGTCAATACCCACAGCCGCTTACTGCTGGCGAACGGCGAGCATGAAGTCGAGTTCCCGGTGGATCAGTGCATGAATTTCCATGCCGACAACCTGTCGCTTCACGAGAACGGTATGCGTATCACCGCCCTGGCGGGCGACCGGGCGATTTACAGCCAAACGTACTACTCCATCGGCGGGGGTTTTATTGTCGATGAAGCGCACTTTGGACAGAGCAACAGCGCGCCTGTCGTCGTACCGTATCCGTATAAAAATGCCGCGGACTTACAGCGTCACTGCCAGCAAACGGGTCTGTCGCTTTCCGGGCTGATGATGAAAAATGAACTGGCGTTACACAGCAAAGAGGCGCTGGAGCAGCACTTCGCCAACGTCTGGGATGTGATGCGCAGCGGTATTGAGCGCGGGATCACCACCGAGGGCGTACTGCCAGGTAAGCTGCGCGTACCCCGTCGTGCCGCCGCGCTGCGTCGAATGTTAGTGAGCACGGACAAAACCACCACCGACCCGATGGCGGTGGTGGACTGGATCAACATGTTCGCTCTGGCGGTAAACGAAGAGAACGCCGCTGGCGGACGCGTCGTCACTGCGCCGACTAACGGCGCCTGCGGCATTGTGCCGGCAGTGCTGGCCTACTACGACAAGTTCATTCGTGAAGTGAATGCTAACTCGCTGGCTCGCTACATGCTGGTCGCCAGTGCGATTGGTTCCCTGTACAAGATGAACGCCTCCATTTCGGGTGCGGAAGTGGGTTGCCAGGGTGAAGTCGGCGTCGCCTGCTCCATGGCGGCGGCGGGCCTCGCAGAACTGCTGGGCGCCAGCCCTGCGCAGGTCTGTATCGCAGCGGAAATCGGCATGGAGCATAACCTGGGGCTGACCTGCGACCCGGTGGCCGGGCAGGTGCAGGTTCCGTGCATTGAACGTAACGCCATCGCCTCGGTAAAAGCCGTCAACGCCGCGCGAATGGCGCTACGCCGCACCAGTGAGCCGCGCGTATGCCTCGACAAGGTTATCGAAACCATGTACGAGACCGGTAAAGATATGAATGCCAAGTACCGCGAAACCTCCCGTGGCGGTCTGGCGATGAAGATCGTCACCTGCGATTAAGTCCCTCAGGAAGCCTCGTATTTGCGAGGCTTCTTCCTGTTTTCCCCCGCGTGCATAGTTTCAATTAGCCGACAGTGTTACCCTTTCCCCATTAAACAGAAGGGAGATTATCTGTGGCTGTTCATTTGCTTATCGTCGACGCACTTAACCTGATCCGACGCATCCATGCCGTTCAGGGCACGCCCTGCAAGGACACCTGTCTGCATGCGCTGGAGCAGCTTATCCGCCATAGCGAGCCCAGCCACGCCGTGGCTGTATTCGACGATGAAGCGCGGAACACAGGCTGGCGACATCAGCGTCTGCCCGATTACAAAGCAGGACGCGCGCCAATGCCTGACGATCTTCATACTGAGCTGCCGGTCATCCGCGCGGCCTTCGAACAGCGCGGCGTCCCCTGCTGGGGCGCGCAGGGAAATGAAGCCGACGATCTGGCGGCAACCCTGGCGGTCAAGGTTGCAAGCGCCGGTCATCAGGCCACTATCGTCTCCACGGACAAAGGCTACTGCCAGCTGCTTTCCCCGACGATCCGCATTCGTGACTACTTTCAAAAACGCTGGCTGGATGCGCCGTTTGTCGCTGCTGAATTTGGCGTCGCCCCGCAACAGCTTCCCGACTACTGGGGGCTGGCGGGGATCAGCAGCTCTAAAGTGCCCGGCGTTGCGGGCATCGGGCCGAAGAGCGCAGCGCAGCTGCTGACAGAGTTTCAGAACCTCGAGGGGATTTACGCCAGGCTGGACGACGTAGCGGAAAAATGGCGCAAGAAGCTGGTGGCGCACCGGGAGATGGCCTTTATTTGTCGGGAGGTGGCAACGCTACAAACGGATTTACAGCTGGACGGGAATTTGCAGCAGTTAAGGTTAGACAGAGGCTGACTTCAGCCCGGCGTCGGGGTGCGCCGGGCGCGGAAACCTCTGGCATCTGACAGACACCAGAGGAAATGACAGCGCTAGCGCTCGTCGCGACGCCCACCGACCGCCGCCCACCAGCGACGAATATGCACCGTCACCTCTTCGCGATCGTGATACAGCTGGCGCGCCTGAATTTCGACGTTAATGCCGTGTTCGTCGAGCTGCGCCTGGATGTAAGCCAGATTCTGGGAAACCTCTTCATAGCGCTTTTTCATCGGCAGCTTGAGGTTAAAAATGGTCTCGCGGCACCAGCCATTCACCAGCCAGGACGCCATCAGCGCGGCCACTTTCGCCGGTTTCTCCACCATATCGCACACCATCCACGAGATGTTGTTGCGGTTTGGACGGTAGCGGAAACCATCTTCACGCAGCCAGGTCACCTGTCCGGTATCCATCAGGCTTTGCGCCATTGGACCATTGTCGACGGAGGAGACCCACATGTTGCGCTTCACCAGCTGATAGGTCCAGCCGCCAGGACAGGCGCCGAGATCCACCGCATACATGCCGTTTGCCAGACGTTCGTCCCACTCATCGGCTGGAATAAAGACGTGGAACGCCTCTTCCAGCTTCAACGTTGAACGGCTTGGCGCATCGGCCGGGAATTTCAGGCGCGGGATGCCCATAAAGAACGGCGAGTTGTTGTTGCTGTACGAATAGCCGGTATAGCAGCAACCCGGCGCAATAAAGAAGATATGCACCACCGGGCGCTTTGGTGTTTCGTAATTTGTCAGCACCCCCGCTTCGCGCAGCGCGGCGCGCAGCGGCACGGTGAACTTCCGGCAGAACTTCATCAGCTCTTTGCTTTCGTTCGTATCCGCGACCTCAACGCGCAGGTCGCCGCCCTTCTCCACGACGCCCTGCAGCATGCCGACAATCGGCGTAATGCGATCTTCAGGAGGAAGATCTTTGAGCAACTCACCCACCACAATCATCTGACGGGCAAAGATCAGCGAGCTAAACGGCAGCTCGCGCGCCAGCTTATCGGCATCATCGGGCTGGTAGCACTCAAAGATCACGTAACCCGCATTTTCCTTCACCCGGGCAAAGCCGAAGACCTCGCGCCTTGCGGCTTTATCGGTAATTTCCGCGGCACACTCTTTCTCAAACCCCGGGCGACAATATAAAACGACTTTATTCATGAACAACGCCCTTGCGTTTCAGACGGATAGCTCCGATAAACATTAAAACCCATCCCGCCAGGAAGCTCACGCCGCCCACCGGTGTAACAAACGCCCACAGGCGCAAATGCGACAGTGCCAGGCAGTACAGGCTGCCGCTGAACAGAACGGTACCCAGCGCCATAAACACGCTGCTCCAGTAGAACCAGATGCTGATCCGGCGCTGCATAGCGACCGCCAGCCCAAAGATTGCCAGGGTGTGAAACGCCTGATATTCGAGGCCGGTCTGGATCCAGCCCATTTCTACTACCCCTAACGATTTGCTTAACACATGCGCGCCAAATGCGCCCAGTGCGACAAAAATAAAGCCACTCACTGCGGCAAAAATCAGCATGAATCGGCTGGTCATGTTTCAATCCTAAAGTGATGCGTGCCCGGCACACAAAGAGTTATTGTTCATACCTGAAGCGGAATTTTTCTTGCTCACTCGCCGCTTTCGCCAGAATCCACTGTCGGAAGGCGGCTATTTTACCCAGTTCTGCCTGACTGTCATGGCAAACCAGATAAAACGCATTCTTGCTGACCAGAACATCATTAAAAGGACAGACCAGACGGCCTGCCTCGATCTCGGACTGCGCCATAACGTTGTTCGCTAACGCCACGCCCTGACCGTGAATGGCAGCCTGTAACACCATCGCACTGTGACTAAAAATGGGTCCCTGCTGCACGTTTATATGACTCAGACCTAATTGACGGGTATAAGTTTGCCAGTCGCGGCGAGAAGCATCATGTAAAAGCGTATGTTGAGCCAAATCGGCGGGCGTCTTCAGCGCTTTGTCGCCCGTCAGCAGCAATGGCGAGCACACCGGCAGCAGATATTCTGCGTATAATTTTTCGACACGCAACCCCGGCCAGTTGCCGCGACCATAAAAAATGGCCACATCCACATCATCCGCCAGTTTGTCTTCCTGACGATCCACCGCCTGGATCCGCACGTCGATTCCCGGATAAGCTGAGTTAAAGCTTGAGAGCCTGGGCACCAGCCATTGGATGGCAAAACTGGGCAGTAGACTTACCGTCAGTGCGCCTTTTGCACTGCGCGCCTGCAGCTTACGCGTCGCCTCGGTGAGCTGGGAAAAAATCTCTTTAATATCCTGAAAGTAGCTCTGCCCTTCCTCCGTCAGAAGCAACGATCGGTTGCGTCGACGAAACAGCTTAAGCCCCAGAAAATCCTCCAGAGACTTGATTTGGTGACTTACTGCGGCCTGCGTCACAAAAAGCTCATCGGCTGCGCGAGTGAAGCTCAGATGGCGTGCTGCTGCATCAAAAACACGTAATGCATTGAGAGGAGGTAAACGCTTGGACATGGTTATCTGGCTTAGATGTTAACTGGGTTTAACATATAGGAAACAATAGTTAACCTATTAGTTTTTTTTATCTGAGCCATTATAATTTGTCCGTTGAGGAACTACCAGCAAATACCTATAGTGGCGGCACTTCCTGAGCCGGAACGAAAAGCTTTTTTTGGAATGCGTGTTCTGAAGGGCTTTTGGCTTACGGTTGTGATGTTGTGTTGTTGTGTTTGCAATTGGTCTGCGATTCAGACCACGGTAGCAACGCTACCAATTTTTCACTTCCTGTACATTTACCCTGTCTGTCCATAGTGATTAATGTAGCACCGCCAATTTGCGGTGCTTTTTTTTCGCCTGTGCGTTGTTAATGGTCCAGCTCGACCATCTCTTTCACATCCGAACGGTTGATCTGCTGGTTATTACCGTAGGCATCTTTATATGAAATCATCCCGGTTTCATCATCGGTTGTTGGCTTACCGTCAGAGACGATAGAACGACCATCGTTGGTGTGCATAACGTAGTTATTACCGGAACAGGCGCTCAGGGCAAAGGTAAAGATACAGGCAGAAATAATGGCGGCTGTCTTTTTCATGATGATTCTCCTTTAGCAATTAATGCTACTCAAGCATCGTTTCAAAACAGGCTAAAACATTCTTAAGACACTATTCAGCATAACCTGCTTTTTCGGGTCGGTGGACAGAAGCAGACTATTCCGACAGCAATCATCGACCTTGCCCTGCTGCAGGAATTGCGCGACGATCCCGGCGTTGAAATGAGGAAATCCATGAACGCTTTCAGTCCAGCGCAGTTTCGCGCACAGTTTCCGGCGCTTGCCGATGCCGGTATTTACCTTGATAGCGCCGCCACGGCGTTAAAGCCGCTGGCGGTTATCGAGGCGACGCAGCAGTTTTATAGTCTGAGCGCAGGCAACGTGCATCGCAGCCAGTTTGCTGAAGCCCGGCGCTTAACGGCGCGTTATGAAGCCGCCCGGGAACAGGTTGCGCAGCTGATTAACGCCGGCAGCGGGAAAAATATCGTCTGGACGCGCGGCACCACCGAAGCCATCAATATGGTGGCCCAGTGCTATGCCCGACCCCGGCTGAAGCCCGGTGATGAGATCATCGTCAGCGAAGCCGAGCATCACGCCAACCTGGTGCCCTGGCTGATGGTGGCGGAACAGACGGGTGCGCGCGTCGTCAAACTTCCGCTGAATGAACAGTACCTGCCAGATGTCGCGCGCCTGCCGGAGCTGATGACCCCCAACAGCCGGATACTGGCACTGGGACAAATGTCGAACGTGACCGGCGGCTGCCCGGACCTGGCGCAGGCCATTGCCATCGCGCACGCGAATGGGATGGTGGTGATGGTTGATGGCGCTCAGGGCGTGGTGCATTTCCCGGCGGATGTGCAGGCGCTTGATATCGACTTTTATGCCTTCTCCGGCCATAAGCTGTATGGCCCCACCGGTATCGGCGCGCTGTACGGCAAACCGGCGCTGCTGGACGCGATGTCGCCCTGGCTTGGCGGCGGAAAGATGATTACCGAAGTCACCTTCGACGGTTTTAAAACCCAGGAACTGCCCTACCGCCTGGAAGCCGGCACCCCTAATGTGGCCGGGGTTATTGGCCTGAGCGCCGCGCTGGAATGGCTGGCAGAGACAGACACTGTGCAGGCCGAAAGCTGGAGCCGGGGGCTGGCAACGCTGGCGGAAGAGGCACTGCAACAGCGCCCGGGCTTTCGTTCGTTCCGCGTGCAGGATTCAAGTCTGTTAGCCTTTGACTTTGAAGGCGTTCACCATAGCGATATGGTCACGCTGCTGGCAGAATACGGCATTGCCCTGCGCGCCGGCCAGCACTGCGCACAGCCGTTGCTGGCGGCGCTCGGAGTCAGTGGTACGCTACGCGCCTCTTTTGCGCCCTATAACACAAAAAGCGATGTCGACGCGCTGGTTGCAGCCGTTGACCGCGCTCTGGAACTGCTGGTGGATTAATGATTAGCTCCGCGTTTGCCGCGCACCCGTTCGGTACCGTCATCACTGAAGAGACGTTAAAACAGACCTTCGGCCCCTTAACGCAGTGGGAAGATAAATATCGTCAGCTGATCCTGCTGGGTAAGCAGCTACCCGCCCTGTCAGACGATCTCAGGGCGCAGGCGCGCGAGATCGCCGGCTGTGAGAACCGCGTCTGGCTGGGGTTTCGCGTATCGGGTGAGCACCTGCATTTCTTTGGCGACAGCGAAGGCCGTATTGTACGCGGCCTGCTGGCGGTGCTGTTAACCGCGGTAGAGGGGAAAAGCGCGCAAGCGCTGCTTGCCCGTTCGCCGCTGGCGCTGTTTGATGAACTGGGTCTGCGTGAGCAGCTCAGCGCATCGCGCAGCCAGGGGTTAACTGCGCTCGGTGACGCCGTGCTGCAGGCCGCGCGTCAGGCTCAGACCTGACGTTCCGCCTTTGCCATCATCTTTTTCAGGGTGTGAGAGACCGCCACAAAGCCAAAAGAGGCGGTGACCATCGTTGCCGCCCCAAAGCCTGAGGCGCAATCCATCCGTTTTGGCCCCTCCGCGCTGCTTTTCATCGCGCACACTGAACCATCTGCCTGCGGGTAGACCAGCGCTTCAGTAGAGAACACGCAGTCCACACCCAGTTTACCCTTGCTGTTCTTCACCACCTTAAAATCGCTCTTTAACCTTTCGCGCAGCTTCGCTGCCAGCGGATCCTGAATGGTTTTTGCCAGATCGGCGACCTGGATCTGCGTCGGGTCAAGTTGACCGCCTGCGCCGCCGGTGGTGACCAGCGGCACTTTATAGCGACGACAGTAAGCAATCAGCGCCGCTTTGGGACGCACGCTGTCAATGGCATCAATCACATAGCTGTAGCC
>JAFACP010000362.1 GCA_023425455.1 Pseudomonadota bacterium
GTATCACCCTTCTCACTTTTGCCCTCGTCCATATGATCCCCGGTGACCCGGTAATGATTATGGCGGGCGAGCGTGGTATCTCCCCTGAGCGTCATGCGCAGTTGCTGGCAGAACTTGGCCTTGATAAGCCAATGTGGCAGCAGTACCTACACTATATCTGGGGGGTTATGCACGGCGATCTGGGTATTTCGCTGAAAAGCCGTCTTCCGGTGTGGGACGAGTTCGTGCCGCGTTTTAAAGCGACGCTGGAGCTCGGTATCTGCGCCATGATTTTTGCCACCGCGGTGGGGATCCCCGTCGGCGTGCTGGCTGCCGTTAAACGCGGTTCCATTTTTGACCATACCGCCGTTGGCCTGGCGCTGACCGGTTACTCGATGCCTATCTTCTGGTGGGGCATGATGCTGATCATGCTGGTGTCGGTGCAGCTGAACCTGACGCCGGTCTCCGGACGCGTCAGTGATATCGTGTTCCTCGATGACTCCAACCCTCTGACCGGCTTTATGCTCATCGATACGGCTATCTGGGGCGAAGAGGGCAACTTTATTGATGCGCTGGCGCATATGGTTCTGCCGGCGATGGTGCTGGGGACGATCCCGCTGGCGGTGATTGTCCGTATGACCCGTTCATCAATGCTGGAAGTGCTGGGTGAAGATTATATCCGTACCGCCCGCGCGAAAGGCCTGACGCGCATGCGCGTCATCATCGTTCACGCCTTACGTAACGCGATGCTGCCGGTGGTCACCGTCATCGGTCTGCAGGTGGGTACACTGCTGGCGGGGGCGATCCTGACGGAAACCATCTTCTCCTGGCCTGGGCTTGGACGCTGGCTGATTGACGCACTGCAACGCCGTGACTATCCGGTTGTGCAGGGCGGGGTGCTGCTGGTCGCGACGATGATTATTCTCGTCAACCTGCTGGTCGATCTGCTCTACGGCGTGGTGAACCCGCGTATTCGTCATAAGAAGTAAGGGGCCATCATGTCCGTTTCTGAAAATAAAGTGGTTGCTGCGCCGGTCCCCATGACGCCGATGCAGGAATTCTGGCACTACTTCAAGCGCAACAAAGGCGCGGTTGTGGGGCTGGTGTATGTTACCGTCATGATCCTGATTGCGGTGTTTGCCAACTTCCTGGCACCCTATAACCCGGCGGATCAGTTCCGCGATGTGCTGCTCGCGCCACCTGCCTGGCAGGATGGCGGTAGCCTGGCGCACCTGCTGGGGACGGATGACGTAGGCCGCGATGTGCTGTCTCGTCTGATGTATGGCGCGCGCCTGTCGCTGCTGGTCGGCTGTCTGGTCGTGGTGCTGTCGCTGATTATGGGGATCGTGCTGGGTCTGGTGGCCGGTTACTTTGGCGGCATCGTTGATAACATCATTATGCGTGTCGTCGACATTATGCTGGCGCTGCCAAGCCTGCTGTTGGCTCTGGTGTTGGTGGCGATATTCGGCCCGTCGATTGGTAACGCCGCGCTGGCGCTCACCTTTGTGGCGCTGCCCCACTATGTCCGTTTAACACGTGCCGCCGTGCTGGTGGAGGTGAACCGCGACTATGTGACCGCCTCCCGCGTGGCGGGTGCGGGCGCAATGCGTCAGATGTTCGTCAATATTTTCCCTAACTGCCTTGCGCCGCTGATTGTTCAGGCATCGCTCGGCTTCTCTAACGCCATTCTCGATATGGCCGCTCTTGGCTTCCTTGGCATGGGTGCGCAGCCGCCAACACCGGAGTGGGGCACCATGCTCTCCGACGTGTTGCAGTTCGCGCAAAGCGCCTGGTGGGTCGTCACCTTCCCGGGTCTGGCGATTCTGCTGACGGTGCTGGCATTTAACCTGATGGGTGATGGTCTGCGTGACGCACTTGATCCCAAACTGAAGCAGTAAGAGGCACGAGATGGCGTTATTAAATGTAGATAAATTATCGGTGCACTTCGGTGATGAAGGCACACCGTTTCGCGCCGTGGACCGCATCAGCTACAGCGTAGATCAGGGCGAAGTGGTCGGCATTGTGGGTGAGTCTGGTTCGGGTAAATCCGTCAGCTCGCTGGCGATTATGGGGCTGATTGACTATCCCGGTCGCGTGATGGCGGAGAGCCTTGAGTTCAATGGTCAGGATCTGAAGCGCATTTCTGAGAAGCAGCGCCGCCAGCTGGTGGGCGCCGAAGTGGCGATGATCTTCCAGGACCCGATGACCAGCCTGAACCCATGCTACACCGTCGGTTTCCAGATTATGGAAGCCATTAAGGTGCATCAGGGTGGGAATAAGAAAACCCGCCGTCAGCGCGCAATCGACCTGCTGACCCAGGTGGGCATTCCCGACCCGGCCTCGCGTCTGGACGTTTATCCGCACCAGCTTTCCGGCGGGATGAGCCAGCGCGTGATGATCGCGATGGCGATTGCCTGTCGACCAAAACTGCTGATTGCCGATGAGCCAACAACCGCGCTGGACGTGACCATTCAGGCGCAAATCATCGAGCTGCTGCTGGAGCTGCAGCAAAGAGAGAACATGGCGCTGGTGCTGATTACGCATGACCTGGCACTGGTGGCTGAAGCGGCGCATAAAATCATCGTAATGTACGCAGGGCAGGTGGTGGAGACCGGCAGTTCGCAGGATATCTTCCGCGCGCCGCGCCATCCGTACACCCAGGCGCTGCTGCGCGCGCTGCCGGAGTTTGCTCAGGATAAAGCGCGTCTTGCCTCGCTGCCGGGCGTAGTGCCGGGTAAATATGACCGCCCGCAGGGCTGTCTGCTCAACCCGCGCTGCCCGTATGCGACGGACAAATGTCGGGCAGAAGAACCAGAGCTTAATGTCGTTGATGGCGGTCGTCAGTCGAAATGCCACTACCCACTCGATGATGCCGGGAGGCCAACACTATGAGTACGCAACAGGCCACCACGCAACAGCTGTTGTTGCAGGCTATCGACCTGAAAAAACACTACCCGGTGAAGAAAGGGCTGTTTGCCCCTGAACGGCTGGTTAAAGCGCTGGATGGCGTATCATTTACCCTCGAACGCGGCAAAACGCTGGCGGTGGTTGGGGAATCTGGCTGCGGTAAATCGACCCTTGGCCGCCTGCTGACGATGATCGAAACGCCAACCGGCGGTGAGCTTTATTATCAGGGGCAGGATCTGCTCAAGCACGATCCGCAGGCGCAAAAGCTGCGTCGCCAGAAAATTCAGATCGTCTTCCAGAACCCGTACGGCTCGCTGAATCCGCGTAAGAAAGTGGGGCAGATCCTCGAAGAGCCGCTGCTGATTAACACGACGCTTTCCAAAGAGCAGCGTCGCGAAAAAGCGCTGGCGATGATGGCGAAAGTGGGGCTCAAAACCGAGCATTACGATCGCTATCCGCATATGTTCTCCGGCGGTCAGCGCCAGCGTATCGCTATTGCCCGCGGGCTGATGCTTGATCCGGATGTGGTGATTGCCGATGAGCCGGTCTCCGCACTCGACGTTTCCGTGCGCGCGCAGGTGCTGAACCTGATGATGGACCTGCAGCAAGAGCTGGGGCTGTCATATGTGTTCATTTCGCATGACCTTTCGGTGGTTGAGCACATTGCGGACGAAGTGATGGTGATGTACTTAGGGCGCTGCGTGGAGAAGGGGACGAAGGATCAGATCTTTAATAACCCGCGCCATCCGTACACCCAGGCGTTACTCTCTGCGACGCCGCGCCTGAACCCGGACGAGCGCCGCGAGCGTATCAAGCTGACGGGCGAACTGCCAAGCCCGCTCAATCCACCTCCGGGCTGTGCCTTCAACGCGCGCTGCCGTCGCCGCTTTGGTCCTTGTACTCAGCTGCAGCCGCAGTTGAAAGAGTACGACGGCCAGCTGGTGGCCTGTTTCGCCGTCGACCAGGATGAAAACGGCGAAAAACCCCACGCGTGATGCATAAAAAAACCGGCGATTATCGCCGGTTTTTTTTGACTTCTGAGGTCTATTTCCGCAAACGAATCTGGTCGACCGCGTGTTTCTCACTCTTGGTGAGGATCAGGCTGGCACGCTCGCGCGTCGGCAGGATGTTCTCTTTCAGGTTGACGTAGTTGATCTCATTCCACAGTCCGGTCGCCACGTTGATGGCCTCTTCTTCAGAGAGCTGAGCGTAGTTATGGAAGTAGGAGTCCGGATCGGTGAACGCCCCTTCACGGAACTTCAGGAAACGGTTGATATACCAGCGCTGCAGCAGATCTTCCGGCGCATCGACGTAAATCGAGAAATCGACAAAATCGGAGACGAAGACGTGGTGCGGGTCGTGCGGGTAGTCCATCCCGCTTTGCAGGACGTTTAATCCTTCCAGAATCAGGATATCGGGCTGCACGACGGTTTTGTCGCCATCGGGAATACGGTCGTAAATCAGATGCGAATACACCGGCGCCGTGACGTTTGGCACGCCTGACTTCAGGTCTGAGACGAATTTCACCAGGCGGTGCATATCATATGAGAGTGGGAAGCCTTTCTTCTTCATCAGGCCGCGCTCCTTTAACACCTCATTGGGGTGCAGGAAGCCATCGGTGGTGATCAACTCTACGCTGCGGTGTTCCGGCCAGCGGCTGAGTAACGCCTGTAGCACGCGCGCGGTGGTGCTTTTCCCGACGGCGACGCTGCCAGCGATACTGATGATATAAGGAATACGCTGACCGTTAGTGCCCAGAAATTGCTCCAGAACCGCCTGGCGACGCAGGTTGGAGCTGATATAGAAGTTAAGCAAGCGGGAGAGGGGTAAATAGATTTCTGCGACTTCTTCCAGCGACAAATCTTCGTTTATCCCTTTTAACCGTGCGATTTCCCCTTCCGTCAGAGTCATCGGTACGGAGTCACGCAGGGCAGCCCACTGGCT
>JAFACP010000095.1 GCA_023425455.1 Pseudomonadota bacterium
CGGTGGTACTGGATGTTGGCGCCAGCCCGAGCGGGCAGGCTTCTTTAGGTACTTTCACGCACAGGTGGATATCCGCCGCGCGCGCCATGCTGCTTTCCGGACGGCTGGTCATGCAGATCAGCGGAACCTGAAGACGCTTGAGAACCGGAATAAGCGCCAGGATTTCGTTGGATTCGCCCGAATTCGACAGCGCGATGACCACATCCTGCGGCGTCACCATACCGAGGTCGCCGTGCGCAGCTTCACCGGGATGGACAAAGAACGATGAGGTGCCGGTACTGGCAAAAGTCGCCGCCATCTTGCGTCCAATGTGACCTGATTTTCCCATTCCCATGACCACGACCTTGCCGGAACAGGAGAATATCTTCTCACACGCCAGGCTAAAATCCTGGTTAATGTACTGATCTAACTGCGCCAGACCTTCACGTTCAATTTGCAGAACGTCTTTACCTGCTTTCTGAAAGTCAAAACCCGGCTGCAATTCTATTTGCGACATAATGCGTTTCCATTTACCCAGAGAGAAGAGGCGAGAGCCAGTACAGCATCGCCATCCATACGATAAATCCACCTGTCAGCAGCGCTCCCGCGCCTTTGCCGATTTGCTGTTTCCTGCGCCAGCAGAGCAGGGCAAAGATCACGCTGACCAGCAACATCACGCTGTAATCGCGAGTGAAGGCCAACGTCGTAAAAGGCCCTGGCGAGATCAGGGCCGGCAGACCCGTTACGATCGCGATATTGAATATGTTCGAACCGATGATATTGCCAATGGCGATATCATCTTCACCCTTGCGCGCGCCGGCAATCGCCGTTGCCAGCTCCGGCAGGCTGGTGCCAATGGCGATGACGGTCAAGCCAATCGTCAATTCGCTCATGGCGAAATAGTTCGCCAGCACCGTAGCGTTATCCACGACCATACGTGTCGCCATCGGCATAATGATTAACGCGACGCCAAGCCAGAGCAGGGCCACGGGCAGCGTGCCTTCGCGCGGCAGCTCGGCGATATGCTCGCGAGTAAGCGTATCGTTGCCTTGTTTGTCGGCCTGTCGGGCGAGTTTAACGATATACAGCAGCCAGATTACGGCCAGCGCCAGCAGGAAAAGACCGTCACTGTAGCTCAACACGCCATCGTAAAGTACACAGCCTGCCAGCAGGCTTACGATTAACATTAGCGGCAATTCGCGGCGCAGAACATCGGAATGCACGCGAAACGGATGCAGTAATGCGGCTAAGCCCAGGATCAGCAGAATATTGACGATGTTGGAGCCGATTGCGGTGCCGATAGCAAGATCGATCTGGTCATGCAGCGAGGCTGACACAGAGACGATAATTTCCGGAAGAGAGGTGCCGACACTGACGACCGTCATGCCGATGACGATAGGCGGCACACCGATAAGCCTGCACAGGATCGACGCAGCAAATACCAAACGGTCAGCACTGTAGACCACCAAAAGTAAACCAATTATTAACAGTGCTGTTGCTAAAAGCATCAAAAATCCTTTCTTCAGGTATACTCGCCGGTCCACCGCACATGAATTTTTGGCGCTGCATACAGTCTGAGGCGTAACGAATTCCTAATTTTGACTTTATGCGCTGGAAAAGTAAAACAAATGCCAGCTTTCGCTAACCTCAACGGGTAATATTCTGTAAAAATGTTGGGTTTGAGGCTGATTTAAGCTTCATGCTTAATGTGAAGCAGGTAAGAAAGGAACCGTAAATGAGCCAAAATATGGCGAATTTAGTCGACGTCCGTGGCGTCAGCTTCTCTCGCGGCAACCGATTGATATTTGATGATATTTCCCTGACCGTGCCGCGAGGTAAGATCACGGCCATCATGGGACCGTCCGGGATCGGCAAGACGACGCTTCTGCGCCTTATCGGTGGGCAAATTCCGCCGGATAGCGGTGAAATTCTCTTCGACGGTGAGAACGTTCCGGCGATGTCGCGTTCGCGTTTATACACTGTCCGCAAGCGCATGAGTATGCTCTTTCAGTCCGGGGCCTTGTTCACCGATATGAATGTGTTCGATAACGTGGCCTATCCGTTGCGTGAACATACCAGCCTGCCGCCAGCGTTGCTGAAAAGCACGGTGATGATGAAGCTTGAGGCTGTTGGTCTGCGGGGGGCTGCCAGACTGATGCCCTCCGAACTTTCCGGAGGTATGGCCCGACGTGCCGCGCTGGCACGTGCTATTGCGCTGGAACCCGATTTAATCATGTTCGATGAACCTTTTGTCGGGCAGGACCCTATTACCATGGGCGTACTGGTGAAGCTGATTTCTGAGCTTAACAGCGCGCTCGGCGTGACCTGTGTAGTGGTTTCGCATGATGTGCCGGAAGTGTTGAGTATTGCCGATTACGCCTACATCGTGGCTGACAAAAGGATCGTCGCGCACGGCAGTGCGCAGGCGTTGCAGGAGAATGGCGATCCGCGAGTGCGGCAGTTCCTCGACGGTATTGCGGATGGGCCCGTGCCTTTCCGTTATCCCTCGGGCGACTATCGCGACGATTTATTGGGAATAGGGAGTTAAGCCACTCATGCTGTTAAATGCGTTGGCCGCTCTGGGACACCGTGGCATAAAAACCATCAGGACGTTCGGGCGCGCCGGATTGATGATATTCAACGCGCTGGTTGGCAAGCCGGAATTTCGTAAGCATGCGCCTTTACTGGTGCGTCAGCTCTATAATGTCGGCGTTTTGTCGATGCTTATTATTATCGTCTCTGGTCTGTTTATCGGCATGGTGCTTGGGCTGCAGGGCTATCTGGTTCTGACAACCTACAGTGCTGAAACCAGCCTTGGCATGCTGGTGGCGCGCTCTTTGCTGCGTGAACTGGGGCCTGTGGTTGCGGCGCTGCTGTTTGCCGGTCGCGCCGGGTCGGCATTAACCGCGGAGATCGGGTTGATGCGCGCGACAGAGCAACTTTCCAGTATGGAGATGATGGCCGTTGATCCTCTGCGTCGTGTCATTTCGCCGCGCTTCTGGGCGGGCGTCATTTCACTGCCGTTACTGACCATCCTGTTCGTGGCGGTGGGGATCTGGGGAGGCTCGCTGGTGGGTGTCCACTGGAAAGGCATCGATGCCGGGTTCTTCTGGTCAGCGATGCAGGATGCCATCGATCTGCGAATGGATCTGGTTAACTGTCTGATTAAAAGCGTGGTATTTGCCATTACGGTCACCTGGATTGCGTTGTTTAATGGCTACGATGCCATTCCGACGTCGGCAGGGATAAGCCGCGCAACAACACGTACTGTCGTGCATTCGTCGCTGGCCGTATTGGGTCTGGATTTTGTGCTCACCGCACTGATGTTTGGGAATTGAGTTCATGCAAACGAGAAAAAATGAAATTTGGGTCGGTGTGTTTCTGCTACTGGCACTGCTGGCGGCGCTGTTTATCTGCCTGAGAGCGGCAGATATCACCTCTGTTCGCACCGAACCCACTTATCGCGTTTATGCGACGTTCGATAATATCGGCGGCCTGAAAGCGCGTTCGCCTGTCCGTATCGGTGGTGTGGTGATCGGGCGCGTGGCGGAGATTACGCTGGATGAGAAAACCTATCTTCCGCGCGTCGCCATGGACATTGAAGAGCGCTACAACCATATTCCGGATACCAGCTCGCTTTCCATTCGTACTTCAGGCCTGCTGGGCGAGCAATATCTGGCGCTGAACGTCGGTTTTGAAGACCCGGACCTGGGAACGTCTATCCTTAAAGAGGGGAGCGTCATTCAGGATACGAAATCCGCTATGGTGCTGGAAGATATGATTGGTCAGTTCCTTTACAACAGTAAAGGAGATGATAAGAAGCCCGATGAGGCACCTGCGCAGAGCGCAGATCATAGCAACAGTGCGCCAGTTGCAGGCACAACGAATTAATTGCAGGAGAAGTCATTCATGTTTAAACGACTGTTAATGGTTGCCATGCTGGCGATCGCCCCACTGACCGCAGTCCATGCGGCTGACCAAAGCAACCCGTACAAACTGATGGACGAGGCCGCGAAAAAAACCTTCGAACGTCTCAAAAATGAACAACCTAAAATCCGCGCAAATCCTGATTATCTGCGTGATGTGGTCGATCAGGAGCTGCTGCCCTATGTCCAGATCAAATACGCCGGGGCGCTGGTTCTGGGACGTTACTATAAAGACGCGACGCCAGCCCAGCGTGAAGCCTATTTTGCCGCCTTCCGTGAATATCTGAAACAGGCTTACGGCCAGGCTCTGGCGATGTACCACGGCCAGACGTACCAGATTGCGCCTGAACAGCCTGTGGGCGATGCGACAATCATTCCTATTCGCGTCACCATCATCGATCCAAACGGTCGTCCGCCGGTGCGCCTGGATTTCCAGTGGCGTAAAAACAGCCAGACCGGTCACTGGCAGGCTTACGACATGATTGCCGAAGGGGTGAGCATGATCACCACTAAACAGAACGAGTGGAGCGACCTGCTGCGTACCAAAGGGATTGATGGCCTGACCGCGCAGTTACAATCTATCTCACGTCAGAAAATTTCGCTGGACGAGAAAAAGTAATGTCGCAGCAACTTAGCTGGTCACGTGAAGGTGAGACCTTAAAGCTCGACGGCGAGCTCGATCAGGACCTGCTGAATCCGCTGTGGGATAAACGCCATGAGGTTATGC
>JAFACP010000124.1 GCA_023425455.1 Pseudomonadota bacterium
GTGCGTTTCTTCTCTGTTCATTGAAGGGTTGTCTGTCCCATGCAAACAACATAAGCGGACAATGATACCACCAGTGCCTGGCAAAGTGGTTAACATTTCCAGTAACTTACTCTTGTCCATCCGCGGATGTCAGGCGGAGCGTCAGAGCAACGATACCTTCGTCCAGCTGAATATCAACGTCAAATCCAAGTTTTCGCGCCAGGGTCACCATGCCGCGATTGTTGGGCATAGTAATGCCATTTAAACGTAACAATCCGTGATCTCGCGTATAACTGATGAGTTTTTCCAGCAGACGTCTTCCCAGACCCAGCCCTTTTAAGTCTGAACGGACCAGCACGGCGAACTCGGCATCTTCGTTATCCGGATCAGAAATCGCTCTTGTCACGCCAAGGATCTCATCCCCCGTATCTGAACGACGAACGGCGACAAACGCCATTTCTCGATCGTAGTCGATCTGGGTCATGTTGGCTAAATCATCATGGGTAAATTCGTTGATTTCACTAAAGTACCGGTAGTAAAGATCTTCTTTCGTTACCTGAGAAATGAACATCCGAAGCTGCGGTTCATCTTCCGGCAGGATCGGACGAAACAGCGCCCGCTCCCCATTCTTCATCGTCACCCACTCTTCAAGCTGCAACGGATACGGGCGTATCGCGAGGCGGCTTTCTTTGTCCCCAGTGAAAGGGGCAATATCCAGCGTGACATCCAGCGCAGTAAACTCACTGCCGGAGGCCAGCAGCGGATGGATATCCAGCCGCTGGATCTCCGGGCAATCAACGATAAGGTTGGATACCTGCACCAGGAACTGGCTTAAGCCGGCGATGTCCAGCGGGCGAAGGGCGCTACGTCCACGGATCTTTTTACTTTTGATGGCCTGGATCACCAGATAACGCGCCAGATTCATGTTCAGCGGAGGTAAGGCCACAACGGCCTGTTCTTCCGGTCTCCAGTCGACGCCGCCTTCACCCAGCATGATGAGCGGGCCAAACACCCGATCATATTCAACCACCACGCGCAACTCCTGGGCACCCGCACGGTTGGCCATACTCTGTACCAGCAGGCCATGGACGCTTGCCTGCGGCCAGGTCATTTTTACGCGATCGATAATCGCATCTGCGGCTTGCTGCACTTCCGCCGCGGTACGCAGATAGAGCATTACCCCCTGGACATCAGACTTATGTGGAATATCAGGCGAGCGCAGCTTAAGGGCAACCGGATAGCCAATTTGCTCGGCAATGTGTACCGCTTCTGCGCTATCGCTGGCGATCCAGGTCGGGAGGGTGTGCATTCCGTAGCTGCCAAGAATCGGCTGAACTTCGTGCGTATCCAGTGACGTTGCACCCTCCGCGATAGCCTGCTGCAGTAGCGTATGAACATCGACGCTGCTCGGCGTCAGGTTGCCGGGAAGGGCGGGTGTTTCACGCAGCTGCTTCTGGTTGCGCCGGTATTCGACCATATGCATAAACGCCGTAATCGTCCCTTCCGGAGTACGATACGTCGGTAACCCCGCTTCGCTGAACAAGCGCCGCGCCTCCTGCGACGAAAACTCGCCGCACCAGTTTGTCAGCAGGGTGACATATTTCCCCCGGGGATGCTTGCGCACAGTTTCGATAAGCGCTTTGGCGCTCTCACTCCCCGGCGCTGCCGCGCTGGGTGAATGAATAATCATCAGCGCGTCGAAATCCTGGCTGTCCAGCAAAATAGATACTGCCTGGATATAGCGCTCACTGCTGGCGTCATCACGGAGATCCAGCGGGTTATCTGGTGAGACGCTGGCGGGTAATGCCTCCCGCAAACGCTGAAGTGTCTCTTCACCCAGCGTGGCCAGTTTTCCATTGCGCAGCCACAGCTCATCCAGCGCCAGCGCGGCCGGAGCCGCGCCATTACTGACAATCATTAATTTTTCGCCACGTAGCGGGCGCATATGGCTGAGGGTTTCAACGGCTGAAAACAGCTCGTGAGTATCTTGTACCCGCAGCAGGCCGGCGCGCTGGATAGCGGCATCCCACGCGGGATCCATGCCTGAATGTGAGTGCAGCAGCCGCTGAGCGGCGGGGCTGCGGCCACTTTTAATCACCAGTATCGGTTTATTACGGGAAGCGCTACGTGAGGCAGAGACAAAACGACGGGCATCGCTTAAGTGCTCGAGGTACAACAGAATGGCGCTGGTTTTGCTGTCTCTGGCAAGGAAGTCGAGTAGCTCGTCGACGTCGATATCGAGGCTGTCGCCCAGAGCGATAAAGTAGGAGAATCCCATCTCTCGCTGCTGTGCCCAGTCGAGGATAGTATTAGACACGGCAGCAGACTGGGAAATAAACGCCAGCTTACCTTTGCGTATCGGCACCGGAGAGAAGCTGGCATTGAGGCCCTGCCACGGGGCCAGTAGTCCCAGGCTATTTGGGCCGAGGATCCGCATCTGATAGCGACTGGCGCACAGCAACAGTTCGGCATGTTGCTCGGGCGGCGACGAGAGAATAATGCAGGTTTTACACCCTTTCTCACCCAGCGACGCCAGCAGTTCCAGATTGCGTTTCGCGTGGGTGCAGAGTATGGCCAGATCCGGTACGAAGGGCAGGCTGCTCACGCTCGGCCATGCCAGCACCCCCTGAACGGCCTTATAGGCAGGGGTGACCGGCATCACGGGGCCATTGAAGCCACCGGCGAGCAGGTTTCGCATCATCAGATAGCCTGCGCGATCCGGTTTCATTGATGCGCCGATAACGGCAATCGACTTAGGGCGTAATAGCGCTTCTAACCCTCGCTGGCTCATGCAAGTCTCCTGTGAATGCAAGCGACCTGATGATTTTAAACGTTTTCTGCTTCGCCTGCTGTGATGCTTCCCTTATGAATGGTTTTTCCCGCCAGATAACGCTCGCGGAAGCAGGAAAAATGGCTGCCCAGCGCATCTGCCGCTGGTGTATCACCCGCCAGATCCAGCAGGGCGATGGCGACTTCAGCGGTGCAATACTGGCCTTCAGCATGAGCTTCGCGCAGGCGATAGGCTGAAACGCGGGAAAGATCGACGGAAATGACCGGAAGTGCATCAAGATAAGGGCTTTTACGAAACATTTTCCGCGCTTCTGTCCAGGTGCCGTCCAGCATGATAAAAAGCGGCCGCTTTCCCGAGGGCGGAGCGGCAACGACCTGACGGTTTTCTCCCGCATAAGAGGCGGGAAACACCACCATCGGGTGGTACTCTTCGCAGCTCACAAGGTCGAGTAATGCCTGCGGGGGCGACGTTCTCGACCACTGAAAGGCAAGCGTATCCGGCAGAATATCGGCAATCAGACGGCCGGTATTGCTCGGTTTCATCGGTTCCGTATCGAACATAACCAGACAAAAGCGGCTATGAGCCTGACTGGGCGTGAGCGTTTCGCACAGGCAAACCTTGAGCGGCAACAGGCAGCGCTGGCAGCGGCGAATACGATTACCACGGGCGAGAAACGGGCGGGTCGCGCGCGCGAGGCGCTCTGCGCGTAATTGCAGTACGGCGTTATTGTTCATGAGCGAAATGCCGGAAAAAGCTCATTTTCGCAGAGGCGGGAACGGGGCACAAGATGTGCCCCTGAATGTTACAGCGACTCGTTTAGCCAGCTTTCGAACGGGGCTTTGGGCACTGCGCCGTTAAGCATGTCGATAACTTCGCCATTTTTGAAAATCATGATGGTCGGAATACTGCGGATCCGGAAGCGCGCGCTCAGCTCGCGCTCGGCCTCGGTGTTCACCTTTACAAAACGCATTTGACCGCTGCGTTCTTCCGCGACATCTTCAAAAATCGGAGCAAAGCTGCGGCACGGACCGCACCAGGGCGCCCAGAAATCAACAACAACCGGCAGATCGTCCTTGAGGAGTTTGTCCAGCGTAGCGCCTGTGGCATTAATGACATCGCCATCAAACAATTCATGACCACAACGTCCGCATTTCGCGCCATCATCAATCCGATCTTGCGGTATGCGATTAAGCGCCTGACAGTTGGCACATACGGTATTCATAACTAACCTCTGATAGAGCCGTGGGACAGCGGCAGAATGCCGATAATGTTTCTAATATGTTACATATTATCAATGAGCCTGTTTGAAACGACAATGCGTTTTATTCAATGAGAACAATAGTCACAGGCTTTTGTACGAAATAATGGCTATGCGCGTACACATCGGGTAATCTGCGCGCTTCGCGCAGCGCTGGTGGAGAAAAGCATGAACGACGAACTAAAGAATAAAAGCGGCAAGGTCAAAGTGATGTATGTCCGCAGTGATGATGACTCAGATAAACGCACCGCTAATCCGCGTACCGGAAAAGGTGGCGGGCGTCCGGGGTCTTCTCGTGCAGACGGTGGCCGTCGCCCCGCCCGCGATGACAGAAGCAACCGTGGTGAAGACCGCAAACGTGATGACCGTAAGCGCGACGATCGCAAACGCGACGACTTCTCGCGCGATGGCGCATCCCCATGGCGTACCGTTTCGCGCGCACCGGGTGATGAGACGCCGGAGAAAGCCGATCACGGTGGGATCAGCGGTAAAAGTTTTATCGACCCGGAAGTGTTGCGCCGTCAGCGCGCAGAAGAGACCCGCGTTTATGGTGAGAATGCCTGCCAGGCTCTGTTCCAGAGTCGTCCTGAGTGCATCGTTCGCGCCTGGTTTATCCAGAGCGTCACGCCGCGTTTCAAGGAAGCACTGCGCTGGATGGCGGCAAATCGCAAAGCGTACCATGTGGTTGATGACGCCGAGCTGACCAAAGCTTCTGGCACTGAACATCACGGCGGGGTCTGTTTCCTGATCAAAAAACGTAATGGCACCACCGTTCAGCAATGGGTAAGCCAGGCCGATGCCGATGACTGCGTGCTGGCACTGGAAGATGTTGGCAACCCGCATAACCTGGGCGCGATGATGCGCAGCTGCGCGCATTTTGGTGTGAAAGGGGTGCTGTTACAGGATGCCGCATTACTGGAGTCCGGTGCAGCCATCCGTACTGCAGAAGGCGGTGCTGAGCATGTTCAGCCGATCACCGGCGACAGCGTGCTGGATGCCATTGAGCAGTTCCGAAAAGCGGGCTACGCCATTGTCACCACCTCCAGTCATGCAGGTACGCCGCTGTTTAAAGCGACGCTCCCGCGTAAAATGGTGCTGGTGTTGGGCCAGGAGCGTGATGGGTTGTCTGAAGCGGCACTGTCCAGCGCCGATCTGAGCGTGTCAATTGACGGTACGGGGAATGTTGAAAGCCTCAACGTTTCCGTTGCAACCGGCGTGCTGCTGGCCGAATGGTGGCGTCAGAATAGAGCATAAGCTTTATTCTCCCTCGCAAGGCCCGGTTAGCCACCGGGCCTCAAACATCAGGATTACTCGCTTTCTGCGGGTAATACTGGCATCCAGTCAATCGGCGTTTCGCCGCGTTTTTCCAGCCACTCATTCGTCAGGACAAAATGATTACTGCCAAAGAAGCCCCGGTGTGCGGAAAGCGGCGACGGATGCGGTGCTTTCAGTACATGATGACGC
>JAFACP010000152.1 GCA_023425455.1 Pseudomonadota bacterium
CTCTGTCCACGTTGTCTTCGTACTTGCCATAAAGCGGAGAGTGGTTAAGCAGGCCGTTACGTTCGTCATCGCTCACCGGTCCCATGCGAGAGCAAGGGGCGATCACCATGGCGCGCTCGACCACCGAGGGGCTACCTTTGCTGTCGAGGAAGGAGATCAATGCTTCTCCTGTTCCCAGAGCCTGGATCGCCTCTTCGGTATCAAAGGCCGGATTGGTGCGCATGGTTTGCGCGGCAGCTTTTACCGCTTTTTGATCTTTCGGGGTAAATGCTCTCAGGGCATGCTGTACCCGATTGCCGAGCTGTCCGAGAACGTTGTCCGGGATATCCGCTGGGTTTTGCGAAACAAACCACACGCCGACACCTTTGGAGCGGATGAGACGGATAACCTGCTCTATTTTGTCCAGCAACACCTGCGGCGCATCGTTAAACAGCAGATGGGCTTCGTCAAAGAAGAATACCAGTTTCGGTTTCTCAAGATCGCCAGCTTCCGGTAATTGCTCATAAAGTTCGGAGAGCATCCACAGCAGGCTGGCGGCATACAGTTTTGGCATCTGATAGAGCTTTTCCGCGCTCAGAATGTTGATGACGCCTTTCCCGCTGCTGTCGGTGCGCATCCAGTCTTTGATATCCAGCATCGGCTCGCCGAAGAAGTGCCCGGCGCCCTGTTGTTCGAGCGTCAGCAATCCCCGCTGAATGGCACCGACCGAAGCGCTGCTGATATTGCCGTACTGGTTCTGGAATGATTTTGCGTTGTCGCCGATGTATTGCGTGATCGCGCGCAGATCTTTGAAATCGAGCAACAGCAGGCCCTGATCGTCGGCGATGCGAAAGATGATGTTTAACACGCCAGACTGCACGTCGTTCAGATTGAGCAGACGGGCCAGCAGCAGAGGACCAAGATCGGAAACCGTTGCGCGAACCGGGTGGCCTTTTTCACCAAAGATATCCCACAGCACCACGGGATTGTTATGTGCTTCCCAGTCCGTCACGCCGATATTTTTCAGCCGTTCGAGCAGTTTTTCTGACGCCGCACCTTCCTGAGCTACCCCGGTTAAATCGCCTTTTACATCGGCCATAAAGACCGGCACGCCGCACTCAGAAAGCGATTCTGCCAGCTTTTGCAGGGTGACGGTTTTCCCCGTCCCGGTGGCGCCGGTGATTAAACCGTGGCGGTTGACCATCGCTGGCAGTAAAAACAGCTCTTTTTCCAGCGTCCTGGCAATTAACAATGGTGTACTCATGATGCACGTCCTCTTTTTGTCCTGGGTGGATTATAGGCAACCTGACGGCAATATGCGTGAGTAAATTCCTGACTTTGCGGCGTATTACCCAGCGCGGACTATGCTTTTGCATACGGTTCACAACAGGTTGGGAAATTATGTCCAGATTCTTTTTTAACGATCGCAAACAGCTGGTCGATGACGCCATTGAGGGCATTTTGCTCTCTGCGCCCCACGGCAATCTCGTCAAACTCGATATCGACCCGGCGATTCGCGTGGTTGCGCGGGGCGACTGGGATAAAAGCCGCGTGGCGGTGATCTCCGGCGGTGGCTCGGGCCATGAGCCTGCTCATGCTGGCTTTGTCGGAAAGGGGATGCTGACGGCGGCCGTATGTGGCGATCTGTTTGCCTCACCGAGCGTGGATGCCGTACTGAATGCCATTGTGGCGGTGACAGGCGATCGCGGCTGTCTGCTGATTGTGAAAAACTATACCGGCGATCGTCTGAACTTTGGTCTGGCGGCGGAAAAGGCCAAACGTTACGGGCTGAAAGTTGAGATGGTGATTGTAGCGGACGACATTGCATTGCCGGATAACAAGCAGCCGCGCGGTATTGCGGGAACCGCGCTGGTACACAAGATTGCGGGTTATGCGGCGGAGCACGGAAAGTCGCTCAGCGAAGTACGCGATATTGCGCAGCAGGCCTGCGATAACCTCTGGAGCCTGGGGGTCGCGATGCAGACCTGTAACCTGCCAGGCAGCGGCGGGGAGGCGCCGGAGCGGATCAAAAAAGGATATGTTGAGCTGGGGCTGGGGATCCATGGCGAGCCGGGCGCGAGCGTGGTGGATACGCAAAACAGTAAAGCGATTATCGACACCCTGGTGACGCCGCTCAGGGAGCAGGCTGGCGAGGGGCGCTTTGCAGTGCTGATCAACAACCTGGGCGGCGTGTCGGCGCTGGAAATGGCGCTGTTAACCAAAGAGTTGGCCCATTCTGATCTGCAAGAGCGTATCGCGTATCTGATCGGCCCCGCGCCGCTGGTGAGCGCGCTGGATATGAAAGGCTTTTCGCTGACGTTGCTGAAGCTTAATGATCTCTTCGAACAGGCGCTTCATGACGATGTTGAGACGCTGGGCTGGCAGAAGCCTGTCGCTTTTGCGCCGGTGCGAACGGTTGCACACGGTGCCATTCATGACCGGGTGGAGTACGTTCCGTCTGATAATCCGCAGGTGGGCGAGTCTCTCTCTCTGGCGACTAAAACGCTTCTTCAGCTGGAAAATCGCCTGAACGCGCTGGATGCCAAAGTGGGTGACGGTGATACCGGCTCCACGTTTGCGCAAGGAGCGCGGGAGATTGCGCAGATGCTTGAGGCGCGCGCGTTACCTCTTGACGATCTGCCGACGTTGTTACTGTTGATTGGGGAGCGGCTGGCAACGGTGATGGGTGGTTCGAGCGGCGTGCTGATGTCGATCTTCTTCACGGCTGCCGGGCAGAAGATGCATGACGGGGAGCCGCTGCCGGTTGCCCTGTTGGGTGGGCTGGCGCAGATGAAGCAGTACGGCGGTGCCGAACCTGGCGATCGCACGCTGATCGATGCGCTACAGCCAGCGCTGGAGGCGTTGCAACACGGCGATCTCCAGGCGGCGGCGAGGGCCGCGCAGCAAGGCGCTGACGAGACGGCGAAAATGATAAAAGCCGGTGCGGGACGTTCATCGTACGTGAACCGGGAGAATCTGGAAGGGGTTTACGATCCGGGCGCCGTTGCGGTGGCGGAGGTGTTTAACGCCTTGCTGAATGTGCGGCGTTAACCGTCGGTCCCGTTTATTGTGTGCCCGCGCCACGTGAGCGCGGGCCTCTGACAGCCTCAGAAATCGGCTTTTAACACCACCCGGTAACGGGCTTTACCGTCACGCACGTGCTGGATTGCGTCGTTGATTTTCGACATCGGATACAGCTCGGTGGTTGGTGAGACTTTGGTGCGCCCGGCGAACTTCATCAGTTTGCGCAACTCATATGGCGTCCCGGTGGCTGAACCTGACACGCTGCGATCGCCGCCGATCAGCGTAAACGCCGGCACCGGCAGCGGCTTCAGCACCGCACCGACGGTGTGGAAATTACCGCCGTAGGCCAGCGCTTCAAAGTACGGCTGCCAGTCAAGATCGACATTCACGGTGTTGATGATCAGATCAAACTGACCGGCAAGAGCCTGTAACGCCTGCGGATCGCGGCTGTTGACGACCTTATCAGCCCCCATTGCCAGCACCTCTTGTTCCTTCGTCGGGTTTGAGCTGAACGCCGTCACTTCGCATCCCATCGCATGCAGCAATTTGATGGCGATATGGCCCAGCCCGCCAATACCAATCACGCCCACGCGGCTGGTGGCAGTGATATGGTGCATCAGTAGTGGTTTAAAGACGGTGATACCGCCGCACAGCAGCGGGCCTGCGGATTCGATATCAATGCTGTCCGGCAGCGGGATCACCCATTGCCAGTCGGCGCGCAGCTTATCGGCGAAGCCGCCCTTATTGAGAATGGTCGGTACGGCGCCTTCAAGGCAGTTGATTTGATTACCGCTGATACAGGCGTCACAGTGACCGCAGCTGCGTGCTGTCCAGCCAATCCCCACGCGCTGGCCGATCTTCAGCCCTTTATCCTGCGCCGCGCTGCCAAGCGCCACGACATGGCCGATCACTTCATGTCCGGCCACCAGAGGATACTGTGAGAAGCCCCATTCGTTGTCGATCATCGAGAGATCGGAGTGGCAGATCCCGCAGTAATCGACCTGCACTTCGACGTCTTCTGCTTTTAGTTCGCCCGCGTCGTACTCGTACAGCTCAAGTTCTGCACCCGCCTGCGGTGCGGCGTAGCTTTTTATCTTCGACATCGTGTTTCCCCCGTTGTGGTGTGAACTGAGAGTGTAGAGCATTGAGTTTGCACCCGCTTAACAGAAGAGGGCAGGAAAGATATTTACAGATTTTTCAGCATCCTGACTTCACAATCGACGTGGCCGGTACAGCCCAGCGGCGTATCGATATGTACAAAGCCAAGATGTTCGTACAGGGCGATGGCCTCCTTAAGAAAGGCCGTGGTTTCGAGATAACACTGCTTAAAT
>JAFACP010000262.1 GCA_023425455.1 Pseudomonadota bacterium
TCTTTGGCATCGGCAAAACGGTAGTTAAACTCCGTCACCGAGCGCCCGCCCAGCAGCTGGCAAAACTTCAGGAAGCTGCCTTTCTCTTCGGGAATAGTTACCGCCAGCAAGGCCTCACGCTGTTCACCCAGCTCACAGCGCTCGGAAACATACCGCAAACCGTGAAAGTTCACGTTAGCGCCGGAGAGCACGTGCGCCAGGCGTTCGCCGCGAATATTGTGCCGGGCAATATATTTTTTCATCCCTGCCAGCGCCAGCGCACCGGAGGGCTCTGCCACCGCGCGCACATCTTCAAACAGATCTTTCATCGCCGCGCAGATAGCATCGCTGTCGACGGTGATGATATCGTCGAGGTAGGCCTGGCAAAGACGGAAGGTTTCATCGCCAATGCGCTTCACCGCCACGCCTTCGGCAAACAGCCCAACACGCGCTAAATCGACCGGATGCCCGGCATCCAGCGCGGCTTTGAGGCACGCTGAATCTTCCGCTTCGACACCAATCACTTTGATTTGCGGCATCAGTTGCTTGATCAGCACCGCCACGCCAGCTGCGAGACCGCCGCCGCCCACCGGCACGAAGACCCGGTCAAGATGCGCATCCTGCTGCAGTAGCTCCAGTGCCAGCGTGCCTTGTCCGGCGATTACCATCGGGTGATCGAACGGTGGCACCCAGGTAAACCCCTGCTGCTGCGCCAGCTCGATAGCTTTGGCTTTTGCCTCATCAAAGTTAGCGCCGTGCAGTAAAACCTCACCGCCGAAGCCACGTACGGCATCGACTTTGATATCGGCAGTGGCCACCGGCATCACAATCAGCGCTTTGAGGCCAAGACGGGCGGAAGAAAACGCAACGCCCTGCGCGTGGTTGCCCGCCGATGCAGTGATCACACCGCGCGCTTTCTGCTCGTCGGTCAGCCCTGCCATCATCGCATAGGCCCCGCGCAGCTTAAAACTGTGCACCGGCTGCCGGTCTTCACGTTTCACCAGAATAACGTTATCGAGACGCGAAGAGATTTTTTCCATCTTCTGCAATGGAGTGACCTGCACAGCCTCATAGACCGGTGCGCGGAGCACCGCCCGGAGATATTCCGCCCCTTCGGGGGCGGCGGATAAGGGTTGTGACTCGGCCATCATTAGCCCCCAAGTTTAGATTTATCGCGCACCGCGCCTTTATCTGCACTGGTGGCAAGGCTCGCGTAAGCACGCAGAGCGAAGGAGACTTCACGCTGACGGTCTTTTGGCGTCCAGGCTTTCTCGCCGCGCGCTTCCTGCGCTTCACGACGCGCAGCAATCTCCTGGTCGCTCAGCTTCAGCTGGATACCACGGTTCGGGATATCGATCTCGATCAGATCGCCATCTTCGATAATCGCAATGTTACCGCCGCTCGCGGCTTCCGGTGAAACGTGACCGATAGAAAGACCGGAAGTCCCGCCGGAGAAACGGCCGTCAGTGATCAGGGCGCAGGCTTTACCAAGTCCCATCGATTTCAGGAAGGTGGTCGGGTAGAGCATCTCCTGCATGCCTGGCCCACCTTTTGGCCCTTCGTAACGGATCACGACCACGTCGCCCTCTACCACTTTACCGCCGAGGATAGCCTCTACCGCTTCATCCTGGCTTTCATACACTTTTGCCGGACCGGTGAATTTGAGAATGCTGTCATCCACGCCTGCGGTTTTTACAATACAGCCATTTTCGGCGAAATTACCGTACAGGACAGCCAGCCCGCCATCTTTGCTGTAAGCATGCTCCAGCGAACGGATACACCCTTCCGCACGGTCATCATCAAGGGTGTCCCAGCGACAATCCTGTGAGAAGGCCTGAGTGGTACGAATACCGGCCGGACCTGCGCGGAACATGTTTTTTACCGCCTCGTCCCTGGTCTGCATGACGTCGTATTTTTCCAGCGACTCCGGCAGCGTCAGACCCAGCACGTTTTTCACGTCACGGTTCAACAGCCCGGCACGATCCAGCTCGCCAAGGATACCGATCACACCGCCCGCGCGGTGTACGTCTTCCATGTGGTATTTCTGGGTACTCGGCGCCACTTTACACAGCTGCGGTACTTTCCGGGACAGCTTATCGATATCGCTCATTGTGAAGTCGATTTCCGCCTCCTGCGCAGCAGCAAGCAGGTGCAGAACCGTGTTGGTCGAACCGCCCATGGCGATATCCAGCGTCATGGCATTTTCAAATGCGGCTTTGCTGGCAATATTACGCGGCAGCGCGCTGTCATCGTCCTGTTCGTAGTAACGTTTGGTCAGCTCAACAATACGTTGACCCGCGCTGAGGAACAGCTGTTTACGGTCGGCGTGGGTCGCCAGCAGCGAACCGTTACCCGGCTGAGACAGGCCGAGCGCTTCCGTCAGGCAGTTCATTGAGTTAGCGGTGAACATACCGGAGCAGGAACCGCAGGTTGGGCATGCAGAGCGCTCAACCTGGTTGCTCTGCTCGTCAGACACTTTCGGATCTGCGCCCTGAATCATCGCATCAACCAGATCGAGCTTGATGATTTTGTCTGAAAGTTTGGTCTTCCCGGCTTCCATTGGGCCACCGGAGACAAAGATCACCGGAATATTCAGGCGCAGAGAAGCCATCAGCATCCCCGGCGTGATTTTGTCACAGTTGGAGATACACACCATGGCATCGGCGCAATGGGCATTCACCATGTACTCAACCGAGTCTGCGATCAGCTCGCGCGATGGCAGTGAATAGAGCATGCCCCCGTGCCCCATCGCGATACCATCATCCACTGCGATGGTGTTGAACTCTTTCGCCACACCGCCCGCCGCTTCGATTTGTTCGGCAACCAGCTTGCCGAGATCGCGCAGGTGAACGTGCCCCGGAACGAA
>JAFACP010000320.1 GCA_023425455.1 Pseudomonadota bacterium
GGATTGCGATCGATGATTTCGGGACGGGGTATGCGAGCTACGCCCGGCTGAAAAGCGTTGATGCCGATATTCTCAAAATAGACGGCAGCTTTATCCGCAATATTGTCAGCAACAGCCTGGACTATCAGATAGTGGCCTCAATTTGCCATCTGGCGCGGATGAAGAACATGCTGGTGGTGGCGGAATACGTGGAAAATGAGGCGATACGTAGCGCGGTGAACGCGCTAGGTATCGATTATTTGCAGGGCTATTTGATCGGCAAGCCGGTGCCCCTTGAGTCGCTGAGCGAGGAACAGGCATTAGCGGCGGACGCCTGATCCTTCAGGCCGCGACGTCGGGCGAGCTTTCCTCTTCAATCTTAAGCAGCCAGCCGGTCACGGCTTCCCAGTACTGCTGCTCTTTTTCGAGATCCAGCAGGACCAGCGCATTCTGGCTAAACCAGTCGTGCGGGAAGCTCAGCGTCCAGTGGTGATCGTCGGTCTTCAGCTTCAGGGTTGGCGGCGTGGTTGTCGCCTGGCGCTGATTATTGAGCAAGACGCCCAGCCGTAGCAGCTGAATGAGCGGCAGGAACTGCTTTTTCTTGAACAGCGTAAAGCGCGGCAGATCGTCGAGTTTGATGGCTTTGCGGTGGTAACGCACCAGCGTGGCCATCATGGTCTGCTGCTCCTGATTGAAACCCGGTAAATCACTGTTTTGCAAAATATATGAAGAGTGGCGATGCATGCCGCTGTGGTTAATGTTGAGGCCCACTTCGTGCAGCATTGCCGCCCATTTCAGCAGCGCAGCAAGCGGCGGGTGCGCAAGCTTCGGATTCTGCTCCTGCCACTGGTCGTACATTTGGGTTGTGGTATCCAGCACCCGTTTTGCCTGCTCGCGGTCGATGTTGTACTGGTTGGCCAGACTTTGCGCGGTGCGGCTGCGAACATCCTGATGACGGAAACGACCCTCCATTTCATACAGCACCCCTTCGCGCAGGGCGCCATCGGAAAGGCGCAGCTCGCGGATCGCCAGCGCATCAAACACGCCGCAAAGGATAGCCAGCCCCGGAACAAATACTGCTTTACGCTCATCAGAGAGACCCGGCAGGCTCAGGGCATCGAAATTCTTATGCTTAATCACCTCTTCGGCGAGCATTGTCAGACGTTCAGGCGTGATAAAACCGTCTTTTTCACCCATCGCCAGCAGCACTTCGTGGGCGGCTTTAATGGTGCCGGATGCGCCCAGCGCCACGTTCCAGCCCTGGATACGGTACTGCCAGGCGAGGTTTTCCAGCTTTTGTACGGCGGCCATGCGCGCCCGCTGGAAATTCTCGCGGCTGATCGCGCCGCCGGGGAAGTACATCTGGGCGAAACTGACGCAGCCCATTCGGCGGCTTTCAACCAGCCGTGGCTCAAAGTCTTCGCCTATGACCAGCTCCGTTGAGCCGCCGCCAATGTCGATCACCAGCTTGCGGCCTTTTTCCGGCTGCGTGTGCTCCACGCCCATAAAAATCAGACGAGCCTCTTCGTTGCCGGAGATGATCTCAATCGGGTAGGGGATCACTTTTTCCGCGCGCTTGAGAAACTCTGGCGCATTCAGCGCCTGGCGCAGCGTATGGGTTCCAACGATACACACGCTGGAGGGTGAGAAGCCCTGCAGGCGTTCAGCAAACAGCGACAGGCAGTTGAGGCCTCGCTGAATCGCCTCCTCGCTGAGCATGCTTCGCTCATCAAGGCCATCGGCCAGGTGTACGCGCTGCTTGAGGCGGCCAATGATCTGCATCGCCCCATCCACTTCGCGGGCGATGACCATATGGAAACTGTTAGAACCAAGGTCGACCGCGGCAAATTCCTGCGGTCTTGGTGTCTTATCATTTATCGGCATAGGTTAATCGGGTTGCTCGAGTGATTTGATATAGTCGTAAATCGCCAGCTGTGAGCGCACTTTACGGCGATTGCCGCGCAACACATAGCGGTTACTGAGTTCTTTGTCGATATGGCGTGCTTTCACCGTATCGCTAAACAAAATCTCGATAATATCGAGGATCTGCTGCCTGAGACGCGGGTCAAGCAACGGAGCCGCTACTTCTATTCTGTAATCAATATTGCGCGTCATCCAGTCCGCAGACGAAAGATAAACCTGTTTATCGCCTGCATTATCGAAAATATAGATCCTGTCGTGTTCCAGATAGCGGTCAACGATGCTGATGACGCGAATATTTTCGCTGATGCCTTCCAGTTCCGGGATCAGCGAGCACATGCCACGAATCAGCAGGTTAACCGGCACGCCGGAGCAGGAGGCGGCATAAAGCCGATCGACCAGCCCTTTATCAACCAGGTTGTTGAGCTTCAGCGTGATCCCGGATGAGATCCCTTTTTGCGCATTGGCGATCTCTTTATCGATCATGTCGTACAGCAGACGACGCGAGTTCTGCGGCGACACCAGCAGATAGTCGAAACTGACCGGACGATACGGGTTTTCAATAAAATTAAATACCCGGCGCACTTCGTTGGTGATGCGCGCATCGGCGGTCAGCAGCGAGTAGTCGGTGTAGATCCGCGCGGTTTTCTCGTTAAAGTTGCCGGTGCCGATATGGGCATAACGCACGACGTCGTCTCCCTCTTTACGGGAGATCAGGAACAGCTTGGCGTGAATTTTCAGCCCCGGCGCGGAGAAGATAACGTGTACTCCCGCTTCTGTCCGGCGGCGCGCCCAGTGAATGTTGGCTTCTTCATCAAAACGCGCCTGCAGCTCAACCACCACGGTGACTTTCTTGCCGTTATGCGCGGCATGGATCATCGCATCGATGATGCGGGAATCTTTGGCCACGCGGTAGATGTTGATTTTGATCGCCAGGACGCTTGGGTCGAAGGAGGCCTGGCGCAGCAGTTCCAGCACGTGCTCAAAGGTGTGGTACGGATAATAGAGCAGGACATCGCGCTCGCGGATGGCGTCGAATCCGTTGCGGAAATTGTCGAACCACAGATGACGCAGGCGCGGCAGCGGCTTGTTGACCAGGTTGGCTTTGCCGACGTTCGGGAAGCCAATAAAATCTTTAAAGTTGTGATAACGGCCGCCGGGGATGATCGAGTCATAGCGGGAGATCGTCAGCTTTTCGCGCAGCATTTCCACCATCGCATCCGGCATGTCGCGCTGATAGACGAAGCGTACCGGCTCCGCCGTCAGACGCTGCTTCAGGCTGGAGGACATCAGCTCCATCAGGCTGGCTTCCATCTCGTGCACCAGGTCATATTCGGCGTCACGGGTCATCTTCATCGAATAGGCGTTCAGCGCGTCGTAATCAAAGAAGCCTTTGAAAATGTCATCCAGGCAGTAGCGCAGAATGTTATCCAGCAGGATCATTGGCTTACGGCGACGCGGTGTTTCCGGCGGCAGGTTGACGAAACGGGGAACCTTATCGGACGGGATTTCCAGCAGCGCATAGCTAATGCTCTCGCCGCGAATGATTTCTACTGCCAGATAGGTGTAGTCATCCTTCAGGAACTGCACCAGATCGGTTTCGCGGTTAATCAGTATCGGGGTGATGTGCTGGCGCAGATAGTGTTTGAAGTAATGACGCAGCCAGGTCTGTTGATTGACGGAGAGCTGCCGTTCGTTAATCAGGAAGATTTGGTTACGCGCCATTTCCAGCAGCAGCTCGTTGTACAGGCCGTCGAACTCCTGATCGGCTTTCATTACGCGGGACTGGATTTTGCCAAGCAGATGGCGCGAGTGGGAATTCAGACCCTGCTCTTCGCTGATGATGATTCGCCGCTTCAGTTCGGCAAAGCGAACTTTGTAGAATTCATCCAGGTTATTGGAGTAGATGCCTAAAAAACGCATACGCTCAATCAGCGGGTTACTTTTATCTGCCGCTTCCTGAAGCACACGCTCGTTGAATGCTAACCAGCTTAGCTCTTTCTCGATGTATAACTTTTCCTGACCCATTACAGCTCACACTCCAGTTCAATCACAGGACGTGGTAAATCCGTCTCGTCCTTATTATGGCGAGCATTTCCACGATATGTCCAACAGTGCCAGAAAAGTATGACAGTATTTTTTTCCCGCGGGATTTTAACGAGTTGGGAAAGAGAAGGGGATGGCCCGGGGCGCATGGCCGCCGGGCAAACATTATTCGTCAGCGGCATAACCCTGTGCTGGCAGCTGAATGCCGTCCAGCCAGGCCGTGTTGCCGCGCATTTCCAGACGCCCGTCAACGAACCAACTCACCACCAGCGGATAAATTGCGTGCTCTTGCGCCTGTACGCGTCCGGTGACGTCGTCCTCGTTATCGCCTTCGAAGACCGGAATTTTGGCCTGCAGGATCACCGGCCCGCCGTCGAGTTCGTCGGTGACGAAATGGACCGAGGTCCCGTGTTCGTCATCGCCGTTCTCCAGCACCTGGCGGTGGGTGTGCAAACCGGGATATTTCGGCAGGAGAGAAGGGTGGATATTGAGAAGACGCCCGGCGTAATGCGCGACAAACGCCGGGCTTAAAATACGCATGTATCCCGCCAGAACCACGACATCGGGTGCGTACGCATCAATCTCCTGCACCAGCTCCCGGTCGAATGCTTCACGCCCGGCGAACTGGCTGGCTTCCAGCGCGTGCGCAGGGATATTTGCCTGCCGGGCACGCTCAAGGCCGAACGCTTCGGCCTTGTTACTGAATACTGCCCGAATGGTGCCATTGATTTTCTTCTGTTCGCAGCCGTCTATGATGGCCTGCAAATTGCTTCCGTTGCCGGAAATGAGCACCACGATGTTTTTCATTCAATGACCACACGCTGTTCGGAATCGGATGCCTTGATAATACCGATTTTCCACGCGTTTTCACCTTTCCCGCTCAGCAGTGCAATCGCCTTATCCGCTTCGCTTGCTGGCAGAGCGATAACCATGCCCACGCCGCAGTTAAAGGTGCGATACATTTCGTGGTCGCTTACGTTGCCTGCGTCCTGCAGCCAGCTGAAGACCGACGTCCACTGCCAGGATGATGCATCGATCACCGCCTGGGTGTTGTCCGGCAATACGCGCGGAATGTTCTCCCAGAAGCCGCCACCGGTCAGGTGGGCGATGGCGTGAACGTCGACGCTTTCGATAAGTTCCAGAATGTTTTTCACGTAGATGCGGGTTGGCGCCAGCAGGTGATCGGCCAGCGGTTTGCCGTCAAGCTCGGTGGTCAACGGGTCGCAGCCGCTGACGTCGAGAATTTTACGCACCAGAGAGTAACCGTTAGAGTGCGGACCGCTGGAGCCCAGCGCAACCAGCACATCGCCGTCAGCCACTTTGCTGCCGTCGATAATTTCTGATTTTTCTACCACGCCGACGCAGAAGCCCGCGACGTCATAATCTTCACCGTGGTACATGCCAGGCATTTCCGCGGTTTCGCCGCCGACCAGCGCGCAGCCGGACTGCAGGCAGCCTTCGGCGATACCGTTAATCACGCTGGCTGCGGTATCCACGTCCAGTTTGCCGGTCGCGTAATAATCGAGGAAGAACAGCGGCTCCGCGCCCTGAACCACCAGGTCATTGACACACATGGCCACCAGATCGATACCGATCGTGTCGTGACGCTTAAGATCCATTGCCAGGCGCAGTTTTGTCCCTACACCATCAGTACCCGAGACCAGAACAGGTTCACGATATTTTTGCGGCAGCGCGCACAGTGCGCCGAATCCACCCAGACCCCCCATCACTTCCGGGCGGCGGGTTTTTTTCACCACACCTTTGATTCGGTCAACCAGCGCATTACCTGCGTCAATATCAACACCGGCATCTTTGTAGCTGAGAGAAGTTTTGTTGGTCACGGCTCAAGTCCCCACGCGATTGCATAGCTAGTAAGAAAAATCGGCGCAATTCTAACAGTCCAGGCAAACGTTTGCGAGCCTATTCTCGGCGCCGCGATTTTTTTTTCTGCCCTGCCTGTTACGGCGCGCAAACTTGACTGCGTTCACGAAAATGAAACCGGTTTCGGCGATCCGCTTGCAAGACGTTCCCGCATTGCACATCATCGAACTGAAACCGGTTTCTGTAATTGTTTTTGCAGAAAATAACGCAGAATGAGGGAATAGAGAATGTCAGGATTCAAAGAAGGTTTTCTGTGGGGCGGTGCGGTCGCAGCGCATCAGCTTGAGGGCGGCTGGAAGGAGGGCGGTAAGGGGGTAAGCGTTGCCGATGTCATGACCGCAGGCGCTCATGGCGTCGCACGCGAAATCACAAACGGCGTCCTGCCGGGGAAAAATTACCCGAACCATGACGCCATCGACTTCTACCACCGCTATAAAGAAGACATCAGACTCTTTGCTGAAATGGGCTTCAAATGCTTCCGCACCTCCATCGCCTGGACGCGCATCTTCCCGAAAGGGGATGAGCAGGAACCTAATGAGGCTGGCCTGAAATTCTATGACGATCTGTTCGATGAGTGTCTGAAATACGGCATTGAGCCGGTTATCACGCTGTCGCACTTCGAAATGCCTTTCCATCTGGTCACCGAATATGGCGGCTGGCGTAACCGAAAACTGATCGACTTCTTTGTCCGCTTCGCGAAGGTGGTATTTGAACGTTACCAGCATAAAGTGAAATACTGGATGACCTTCAACGAGATCAATAACCAGGCGAACTTCCACGAAGATTTTGCCCCTTTCACTAACTCCGGGCTGAAGTATGAACCGGGCGAAGACCGCGAGCCGGTCATGTTCCAGGCGGCGCATTATGAGCTGGTGGCCAGCGCGCTGGCGGTGAAAGCCGGACGCGACATTAACCCGTCGCTGCAGATTGGCTGCATGATTGCCATGTGTCCTATTTACCCGCTGACCTGCGCGCCGAATGACATGATGATGGCGATGAACGCCATGCATCGCCGTTACTGGTTCACTGACGTCCACGTGCGTGGTCGCTATCCTCAGCACCTTCTCAACTACTTCGCGCGTCGCGGTTTTGAGCTCGATATCACCGCGGAAGACAACGCTGCGCTGAAGCAGGGCTGTGTGGACTACATTGGCTTTAGCTATTACATGTCCTTTGCGACCAGGGCGACGGCGGATAACCCGCAGCTGGATTACGACGAAAGCAAGAGCCTTGTTACCAACCCGTATGTGCAGAAATCAGACTGGGGCTGGCAGATTGACCCGGTAGGGCTGCGTTACTCCCTGAACTGGTTCTGGGATCACTACCAGCTGCCGCTGTTCATTGTTGAGAACGGTTTTGGCGCCATCGATGTGCAGGAGAGCGATGGCAGCGTTAACGATCAATACCGCATCGATTATCTGGCCGCGCACATTCGTGAAATGAAGAAAGCGGTGGTGGAAGATGGCGTGGAGCTGATGGGCTATACCCCGTGGGGCTGTATCGATCTGGTCTCTGCCGGCACCGGCGAAATGAAAAAACGCTACGGCTTTATTTTTGTCGATAAGGACAATGAGGGTAACGGTACGCTGGATCGCAGCAAGAAAAAGTCGTTCGACTGGTATCAGAAGGTGATTGCCAGTAACGGCGATAACCTCTGACGCTTTATCATCAGGCGGTAAAAAAGATCAACGCCGGCGTTCGCGCCGGCTTTTTTCGTTTACTTTATCACCTTTAACGGCGTGTAAATCATTTTGCTTGATCGTAGTCAAGCAAGATGGGTATGGCGCAATCCGAAAAAAGCGGTATAATCCCGCGATTTTTTTGCGGTTGCCACCTCAGAGGAGAAAGAAAATGAAGATTGTGGAAGTGAAACACCCACTCGTTAAACACAAGCTGGGCCTGATGCGTGAGCATGACATCAGCACGAAGCGTTTTCGCGAACTGGCTTCTGAAGTGGGCAGCCTGCTGACCTACGAAGCAACCTCCGATCTGGCGACCGAAAAAGTCACGATTGAAGGCTGGAATGGCCCGGTAGAAGTTGAGCAGATCAAAGGTAAGAAAATTACCGTTGTGCCAATCCTGCGTGCCGGTCTTGGCATGATGGAAGGCGTGCTGGAGCACGTACCGAGCGCGCGCATCAGCGTGGTCGGTATCTACCGTAACGAAGAGACGCTGGAGCCGGTTCCCTATTTCCAGAAGCTGGTGTCTAACATCGACGAGCGTATGGCGCTGGTGGTTGACCCGATGCTGGCGACCGGCGGTTCGATGATCGCGACCATCGACCTGCTGAAAAAAGCGGGCTGCAGCAGTATTAAAGTGCTGGTTCTGGTTGCGGCTCCGGAAGGGATTGCCGCGCTGGAAAAAGCGCACCCGGACGTTGAGCTGTATACCGCATCCATTGACCAGGGTCTGAACGAGCACGGGTACATTATCCCGGGGCTTGGCGATGCTGGCGATAAGATCTTTGGTACTAAGTAATCGCATAACGCTAAAGAAGCCGACTTTGATAGTCGGCTTTTTTTTGAATAAAACGAACCAATCGCTAATAACAAACAACACGTGAGGAAAACACTATGACGCGCCGTGCTATCGGGGTGAGTGAAAGACCGCCGCTTTTACAGACAATCCCGCTTAGTTTGCAGCACCTGTTCGCCATGTTTGGCGCGACCGTGCTGGTGCCAATCCTGTTTCACATTAACCCGGCCACCGTGCTGCTGTTCAACGGCATCGGTACGCTGCTTTACCTCTTTATCTGTAAGGGAAAAATTCCGGCCTATCTGGGCTCGAGCTTTGCTTTTATTTCGCCGGTTCTGCTGTTGCTGCCGTTAGGTTATGAGGTTGCGCTGGGCGGCTTTATTATGTGTGGCGTGCTGTTCTGCCTGGTCTCCTTCATTGTGAAGAAAGCCGGTACCGGCTGGCTGGACGTGATGTTCCCGCCTGCGGCAATGGGCGCAATCGTTGCCGTTATCGGCCTTGAGCTGGCCGGGGTGGCGGCGAATATGGCCGGGCTGCTGCCTGCGGACGGGCAGGCACCGGACTCGAAAACCATTATTATCTCGCTGGTAACGCTGGCTGTGACCGTATTTGGCTCCGTGCTGTTCCGCGGCTTCCTGGCGATTATCCCGATTCTGATTGGCGTCCTGGCAGGCTATGCGCTCTCCTTCGCAATGGGGGTTGTCGATACCACGCCGATTGCCCAGGCGCACTGGTTCGCGCTGCCAACCTTCTACACTCCTCGCTTTGAGTGGTTTGCTATCTTTACCATTCTGCCTGCGGCGCTGGTGGTGATTGCGGAGCACGTCGGACACCTGGTGGTGACCGCGAACATTGTGAAGCGCGATCTGATCCGCGATCCGGGTCTGCACCGTTCCATGTTTGCCAACGGTCTTTCTACGATCATCTCCGGTTTCTTTGGCTCTACGCCAAACACCACCTACGGCGAAAATATCGGCGTGATGGCCATTACCCGCGTTTACAGCACCTGGGTTATCGGCGGCGCGGCAAGCATCGCGAGTCTGCTCTCCTGCGTCGGTAAGCTGGCGGCGGCGATCCAGATCATCCCGGTGCCGGTGATGGGCGGCGTATCGCTGCTGCTGTACGGCGTCATCGGTGCATCCGGTATTCGCGTGCTGATCGAATCCAAAGTGGATTACAGCAAAGCGCAAAACCTGATCCTGACTTCGGTGATCCTGATCATCGGCGTGAGCGGCGCGAAGGTTCACATTGGTGCCGCTGAGCTGAAAGG
>JAFACP010000340.1 GCA_023425455.1 Pseudomonadota bacterium
GCTGGAATCACTGCTGACGATGGCGATAACGCTGGTGCTCAGTTGGATAGCCATGACCTGGCTGCCGTGGCCGTTCACCTGCGTGATTGTCCTGCTGATGTGGAGCGCCGTGCGCCTGCCGCGTATGGAAGCCTTCCTCGTATTTCTGGCCACGGTGATGATGGTCTCTCTGATGATGGCCCATAACCCCGAGCCGATGACCACGCAAAACATCAGCGCGATGCTCAATGCCCCGTGGCTCCCGTTTTTGATGATGCTGCTGCCGGCGAACGTGATGACCATGGTGATGTACGCTTTTCGCGCCGAGCGCAAACACATCACCGAAAGCGAGGAACGTTTTCGCAACGCGATGGAGTATTCGGCGATTGGGATGGCGCTGGTGGGGATTGAAGGCCAGTGGCTGCAGGCCAACAAAGCGCTGTGCACATTCCTTGGCTACAGCCAGACGGAGCTGCAGTCCCTGACCTTCCAGCAGCTCACCTGGCCGGAAGATTTAAACAGCGATCTCGAACAACTCGATCAGCTGGTAAACGGCGACATCAACACCTATAGCATGGAAAAACGCTACTACACCCGCAGCGGTGAGGTGGTCTGGGCGCTGCTTGCCGTCTCGGTGGTTCGCCACGCCGACGGTACGCCGCTCTATTTTATCGCCCAGGTTGAGGACATTAACGATCTCAAACAGACGGAATGGGTCAATAAACGCCTGATGGAGCGCATTACGCTCGCCAATGAAGCGGGCGGGATTGGCATCTGGGAGTGGGATATTGAGCCGGACATCATCAGCTGGGACAAGCGCATGTTCGAGCTGTATGAGATCCCGCCGCACATCAAGCCGACGTGGCAACTCTGGCACGAGGCGATGCTGCCCGAAGACCGGGAGCACGTTGAACGCACCGTGCGCGACGCGCTGATGGCCCGCATGCCGTTTAAGCTGGAATTCCGTATTCGCGTAAAAGAGGGGATCCGCCATATCCGCTCGCTGGCTAACCGGGTGCTGAATAAACAGGGCGAAGTGGAACGTCTGCTCGGCATCAATATGGACATGACCGAGGTCAAGCAGCTCAACGAAGCGCTGTATCAGGAGAAAGAGCGCCTGCACATCACCCTCGACTCCATCGGCGAAGCGGTGCTGTGTACCGATACCGAAATGAACGTCACCTTTATGAACCCGGTCGCCGAGAAGATGAGCGGCTGGACGCAGGTAGAGGCCATCGGCCAGCCGATCCTCACGGTTCTGCACATCACCTTCGGCGAGAAAGGGCCGCTGATGGAGAACATCCACAGCGGCGATATGTCGCGCTCGGATATCGAACAGGAGGTGGTGCTGAAGTGCCGTCACGGCGGCAGCTTTGACATCCACTACAGCATCACGCCGCTCAGCACCCTTGACGGACAGAACATCGGCTCCGTGCTGGTCATTCAGGACGTCACCGAATCGCGTAAAATGCTGCGCCAGCTGAGCTACAGCGCCTCCCATGACGCCCTGACCCATCTGGCAAACCGCGTCAGCTTTGAAAATCACCTTAAGCGCCTGCTGCAAACCGTGCAGGAGACGCGCCAGCGTCACGCGCTGGTGTTTATCGATCTGGATCGCTTCAAGGCGGTCAACGATAGCGCAGGACACGCCGCCGGCGATGCCCTGTTGCGCGAGCTCTCCTCCCTGATGCTCACCATGCTGCGTTCCAGCGATGTGCTGGCGCGTCTGGGCGGCGATGAATTTGGGCTGCTGCTGCCCGAATGCAATATTGAGAGCGCACGCTATATCGCCGGGCGGCTGATCCACGCCATCAATCACTACCACTTTATGTGGGAGGGCCGTCTGCACCGGATTGGCGCCAGCGCAGGTATCACCCTCATCGATGAAAACAACCACCAGGCGGCGGAGGTGATGTCGCAGGCCGACATCGCCTGTTACGCCTCGAAGAACAGCGGCCGTGGCGTGGTCACGGTGTATGAGCCGCAGCAGGAGCGAGTGCACAGCACCCGCAGCATGATGTCGCTTGACGAACAGTGGCACATGATCAAAGACAACCACCTGATGATGATCGCCCGCAGCGTCGCCTCGCCGCGTATTCCTGAGAGCTGTAACTTCTGGCTGATTGCGCTGCGGCTGTGGACCAGCCAGGGCGAGGTTCAGGAGGAGCACGCCTTCCGTTCCGGCCTGGCTGAACCTGAACTGCTCCACGCCCTCGACAGGCGCGTCTTCAGTGAGTTTTTCCGCCTCTATGCCGCCCAGGTTGCCGCCAAGGGGGTGGGTGTCGCGCTGCCGCTTTCGGTCGACGGTCTGGCCAGCGTCACGCTGGTCGACGAGCTGCTTGACCTGCTGGAAAAAGGGCCGCTGCCTGCGCGTCTGCTGCATCTGGTTATCGCCGTCGACGTCCTCAACAACCCGGACCAGACGGTACACGAGGGGCTGCAGAAGCTGCGGCTGTCAGGCTGTCGGGTGGTGCTCAACCAGGTGGGGCGTGATATGAACGTCTTTAATCACCTCGGCGCCAACATGGCCGATTACCTGATGCTCGATCCGGAGGTGGTCACCAACGTTCACGGCAACCTGATGGATGAGATGCTGGTCGCCGTTATCCAGGGCCATGCGCAGCGTCTGGGGATGAAAACCATTGCCGGCCCCGGTAATCAGGCGATCGTGATGGACACCCTCTCCGGCATCGGTATCGACTTCATCTTTGGCGATACCATCGGTGAGCCACAGCCGCTGGATCTACTGCTCAATACCAGCTACTTCGCCATCAACTGACGGCCGCCAGCCGTCGCTGTACCAGATATGCAGCAGAGCGTAAGAGCGCCACGGCTGCCAGCGAAGGGCGTAGCGACGGATCTGCGCCGGGGTCATACCGGCAAAGCGCTGCCTGATTAAGTAATCGTCCGCCAGAAACACATCTTTTGCCTGCCAGCCCCGCAGCGCAAGGTAGTTCGCCGTCCAGCGACCAATCCCCGGTCGCTGCTGCAGAGCCTTCATTCCGGCA
>JAFACP010000344.1 GCA_023425455.1 Pseudomonadota bacterium
GATCAGCGTTATTCTGACGATTACACTGCTCTGACCCAGGCGTTTTATCTGTTTATGTAAGTCAGCGGTGACAACACTGACGGACCAGACTCAGGCAGTGTCTCGGGGAAGTCCAGCGTGTAGTGCAGCCCGCGGCTCTCTTTGCGCATCATCGCGCAGCGAACAATCAGCTCAGCAACCTGCACCAGGTTGCGCAGCTCCAGCAGGTTATTGGATACGCGGAAATTGGCGTAATAGTCGTCAATTTCCTGCTGGAGCATGGTGATTCTGCGCAGCGCGCGCTCAAGTCGCCTGGTGGTCCGTACGATCCCGACGTAGTCCCACATCAGAAGCCGTAACTCGTGCCAGTTATGCTGAATAACGACACGCTCATCCGGATTGTCAACGCGGCTCTCATCCCAGGCGGGCAGATTTCCGGCCTCGCGGGCATAGGGCATGCGCTTGCTGATATCTTCAGCTGCAGACCATCCGTAAACCAGACACTCCAGCAGTGAATTCGAGGCCATACGGTTCGCACCGTGCAGCCCGGTGTAGCTCACTTCGCCTATAGCGTACAGACCATCTACGTCGGTTCGGCCGTTATCGTCAACCATTACGCCACCGCACGTATAATGGGCTGCGGGCACAATCGGGACCCGATCACGGGTCAAATCAATACCCAGACTTTGCAATTTTTCAAAAATCATCGGGAAGTGCTGGCGAATGAAGTCAGCCGGTTTGTGGCTGATATCAAGGTACATACAATCCACGCCGAGGCGTTTCATTTCATGATCGATGGCGCGAGCGACAATGTCACGCGGTGCGAGCTCGCCCCTGGCGTCAAAATCAGGCATAAAGCGTGAGCCATCCGGGCGTGTAAGGTAAGCGCCTTCACCGCGCAGGGCTTCCGTGAGCAGGAAGTTGCGCGCCTGAGGGTGGAATAGCGCGGTAGGATGGAACTGATTGAACTCAAGGTTAGCCACCCGACAGCCCGCGCGCCAGGCCATGGCGATCCCATCGCCCGACGCAATATCCGGATTTGTGGTGTACTGGTAGACTTTGGAGGCGCCGCCAGTGGCGAGTACCACGGCTTTTGCCTGGCAGGTTTCAACCTTCTCTTTGTTGCGGTTCCATACCCATGCCCCGACGACACGACGCGTGCCAGGCAGACCAATTTTATCGGAAACGATCAGGTCAACGGCATTGCTACGTTCCAGAATCTGAATGTTAGGATGACGCATTGCCTCGCTGACCAGCGTGGTTTCTACCGCTTTACCTGTCGCATCAGCAGCATGCAGGATGCGACGGTGGCTATGTCCGCCTTCCCGGGTCAGGTGGTAGCTCTCTTCACCGTTTGGCTGGACCTGCGTGTCAAATAACACGCCCTGATCGATAAGCCACTGAACGCAGTGCCGGGCATTGCTGGCAACGAACTCTGCCGCATGCTCATCCACGATCCCGGCACCGGCAATCAGGGTATCTTCAACATGGGAAGCAATACTGTCTGTTTCATCGAAAACGGCAGCGATTCCCCCCTGGGCGTAGAAGGTTGAGCCTTCACTCATCGGTCCTTTGCTCAGTACGATGACGTTGTGGTTCTCAGCCAGACGAATCGCCAGTGAGAGGCCTGCAGCGCCGCTGCCGATGATCAGTACATCACAATTGAGTTCTGGTGTTGTGTTCATGGTGTTTGTTTAATTTACTAAACAGTGTCTGGCCAGAATAGCACCTGGATGCGAGATATCGCACGTTTTTTTTAATGCGTGTTGTGCGGACTAAACTTTGTGGGCGGCGATTAAAAAGAGGTAAATGAACGAAAATATTTTGCGAAGCAGATCGTTAGCTTCAGATTTTGTGGTGAAATAAAGCCTGTGTTGCGTTACTCTTCTGGCGGTAAATTTGACGTTTCTTGTCAGAAAGTGGGTACGTATCGTGAACAGACTTATAATGAGAGAAAATGAACGGTCTGCGGCGCGATTTACAAAAACAAAGGCGTGACGGAACTTATTGCTAAACAGACACTCTAACCACGTGCTTGCTCAAAGTGCAGTGTTCAAAGAGTGGCGTTTCGATAACGCGTGGATTTTAGGTTTGGGGAGACATTACCTCGGATGAGCGAGCAGTTAACGGACCAGGTCCTGGTTGAACGGGTCCAGAAGGGAGATCAGAAAGCTTTTAACCTACTGGTGGTGCGCTACCAGCATAAGGTAGCGAGCCTGGTTTCCCGTTATGTACCGTCAGGCGATGTTCCTGATGTGGTACAAGAGTCTTTTATTAAGGCCTATCGTGCGCTGGATTCGTTCCGGGGAGATAGTGCTTTTTATACCTGGTTGTACCGTATTGCAGTCAATACGGCAAAGAACTACCTGGTCGCTCAGGGACGTCGTCCACCTTCTAGTGACGTGGACGCAATCGACGCCGAAAACTTTGAAAGTGGCGGCGCATTGAAAGAAATTTCGAACCCTGAGAACTTAATGTTGTCAGAAGAACTGAGACAAATAGTTTTTCGTACGATCGAGTCGCTCCCGGAAGATTTACGCATGGCAATTACGTTGCGGGAGCTTGATGGCCTGAGCTATGAAGAGATAGCCGCTATTATGGATTGTCCGGTCGGTACGGTTCGCTCACGAATCTTTCGTGCGCGAGAAGCTATTGATAATAAAGTTCAACCGCTTATCAGGCGTTGACGATAGCGGGATACTGGAAAAGGTATTAGGCATGCAGAAAGAAAAACTTTCCGCTTTAATGGATGGTGAAACGCTGGATAGTGAGCTGCTCAACGAGCTGTCTCATTCTCCCGAGATGCAAGAGACCTGGGAGAGCTATCATCTCATTCGCGATACGCTACGTGGTGATACCGGAGAGGTTCTCCATTTCGATATCTCAGCCCGCGTGATGGCGGCAATTGAGAACGAGCCTGTTCATCAGACCACTCCGCTGATCCCTGAAGCTCAACCCGTGCCTCAGCAGTGGCAGAAAATGCCATTCTGGAAAAAGGTGCGCCCCTGGGCAAGCCAGCTGACCCAAATGGGCGTCGCGGCTTGCGTATCACTTGCAGTTATTGTTGGCGTCCAGCACTATAATACTCAGTCTGAAGCTACTCAGCAGCCTGAAGCTCCGGTATTTAATACGCTGCCGATGATGGGCAAAGCCAGCCCGGTAAGCCTGGGTGTCCCGTCTGATGCATCGGTAAGCGGCAACCAGCAACAGCAGGTTCAGGAGCAGCGTCGCCGCATTAATGCCATGCTGCAGGATTATGAGTTGCAGCGTCGTCTGCACTCCGAACAGCTTCAGTTTGAGCAGGCACAAACTCAGCAAGCCGCTGTGCAGGTGCCTGGAAACCAAACTTTAGGAACGCAATCGCAGTAATGAAGCAACTTTGGTTCGCCATGTCTCTGATGGCGGGTAGCCTGTTCTTCTCTGCCAACGCCTCGGCTGATGCTTCATCCGGGGCGTTGTTGCAGCAAATGAATCAGGCCAGCCAGTCACTCAATTACGAGTTGGCATTTATCAGCATTAATAAGCAGGGCGTCGAGTCGTTACGGTATCGTCATGCCCGCCTCGATAATCAGCCGCTCGCTCAGCTTTTACAAATGGATGGTCCGCGTCGTGAAGTGGTGCAGCGGGGAAACGAAATCAGTTATTTCGAGCCCGGGCTGGAACCTTTCACGTTGAATGGCGACTATATTGTTGATTCGCTTCCATCGCTTATATACACCGATTTTAAGCGTCTTGCCCCTTACTACGATTTCATCTCGGTAGGACGCACACGCATTGCGGACAGACTGTGCGAAGTGATCCGTGTTGTCGCTCGTGACGGCACCCGCTACAGCTACATTGTCTGGATTGATGCGGAGACCAAACTGCCGATGCGGGTTGATCTGCTCGATCGCGATGGTGAAACGCTGGAGCAGTTTCGCGTGATCTCGTTTAGCGTCAATAATCAGGTGGGTAACAGTATGCAAAACCTGGCGAAAGCCAGCCTGCCGCCGTTGCTTTCCGTACCAGCTGGGGATCCCATTAATTTTAACTGGGTACCGTCGTGGATCCCGCAAGGATTTAGCGAAGTATCCAGCAGCCGTCGTCAGTTACCGACGATTGAAACACCGGTTGAATCGCGTCTCTATTCGGACGGTTTGTTCAGTTTCTCTGTGAATATCAATCGTGCGACGGCAAACAGCACGGAACAAATGCTGCGTACCGGGCGGCGTACCGTGACGACAACGGTGCGTGATAACGCTGAGATCACCATTGTCGGTGAATTACCGCCGCAGACGGCCAAGCGTATTTCCGACAGCATCAAATTCAGGGCGGCGCAATGATCAAAGAGTGGGCCACGGTGGTAGCGTGGCACGACGGTATGGCGCTGGTGAGCTGTGATGTTAAAGCATCATGTAACAGCTGTGCCTCCAGAGCGGGCTGCGGTAGCCGCGTGCTGAATAAACTGGGGCCGCAGACGTCGCATACGCTCTCGGTGCCCAGCGAGCAGCCGCTGGTGGCAGGGCAAAAAGTGGAATTGGGTATCGCCGAAGGTAGCCTGCTCACCTCGGCCATGCTGGTGTATCTCTCACCACTGGTGGGGTTGTTTATTGTCGGTGGTCTCTTCCAGATGCTTTTTGGGACCGATCTGGCCGCAATGTGCGGTGCAGCATTAGGCGGCGTCGGAGGCTTCGGGCTTGCCCGGGCTTTTTCCCATAAGCTTGCCGCGCGGGAAGAGTGGCAGCCAGTTATCCTCAGCGTTGCGCTGGCGCCTGACCAGCTTCGTGTCGAAACGCTCTCTTCCGAGGCCCGGTAATGTACCGGGCTTTATCATTATTTACATCTCTAAAAAGGAAACGCCATTTCTTCACGCTATGCCTGACGTAAGAGCATTTCCTGGTTACCAGGATGTAGTGTAGAATGCTGCGTTTTCGCACTGAAAAACGTCAGGCTAAGAACAGCGGCCTCCAGGAATTCGTAAGGCATAATTATTTAACTATATGAAGAACATACGTAACTTTTCGATCATTGCTCACATTGACCACGGTAAGTCGACGCTGTCTGACCGTATTATCCAGATTTGCGGTGGCCTGTCTGATCGTGAAATGGAAGCCCAGGTACTGGACTCCATGGACCTGGAACGCGAACGCGGTATTACCATCAAAGCGCAGAGCGTCACGCTCGATTACAAAGCGCCAGATGGTGAAACTTACCAACTCAACTTTATCGACACCCCAGGCCACGTTGACTTCTCCTATGAAGTTTCACGCTCGCTGGCGGCCTGTGAAGGCGCGCTGCTGGTGGTGGATGCCGGGCAGGGCGTAGAAGCCCAGACTCTGGCAAACTGCTATACCGCAATGGAAATGGATCTCGAAGTCGTGCCGGTTCTGAATAAAATCGACCTGCCTGCTGCCGATCCAGAGCGCGTAGCGGAAGAGATTGAAGATATCGTCGGTATCGATGCGACCGATGCCGTTCGTTGCTCGGCGAAAACCGGCGTCGGCGTGCCGGATGTCCTGGAGCGTCTGGTGCGTGAAATCCCGCCGCCGGAAGGCGATCCGGATGCACCGCTGCAGGCGCTGATCATCGACTCCTGGTTTGATAACTATCTTGGCGTTGTCTCGCTGGTCCGTATTAAAAACGGCACCATGCGTAAAGGGGACAAAATCAAGGTGATGAGCACCGGCCAGGTCTACAATGCTGACCGTCTGGGGATCTTCACGCCGAAACAGGTTGATCGTACTGAGCTGAAATGTGGCGAAGTGGGCTGGCTGGTCTGTGCGATTA